>JBIKZA010000026.1:0-30083 GCA_044354975.1 Flavobacteriales bacterium | reverse complement strand
GTAAGACCCATTCTTCTAAGCGGAAATGAAACCGCAATTCCTTCTGGGAAATTTTGCAATCCAATTCCAATAGCGAGTGCAACTGCCCCGCCAATGCTCGCCTCTGGAAGTCCCGCTGCAACACCGCCGAACAACACTCCCACAGCCAATCCTTCTGGAATGTTGTGAAGGGTAATGGCCAAAACCAAAAGCATGGTTTTATTCAATTTGGTTTGAACACCTTCTTTCTTTTCTTGCGGAAAATTCAAGTGAAGGTGTGGAAGGAATTTATCTAAGCCGAATAAAAAAAGCGCTCCCATAGCAAATCCAATGGCTGCAGGAAAAGCTTTGGTGAATCCTTCACCCGGACTCATTTCAATAGCCGGAGCAAGCAGTGACCAGAAGCTGGCTGCAATCATAACACCACCCGTAAATCCAAGCATTCCGTCGAGCGCGCGACGATTTAAATCCTTCACTACAAATACAAGAGATGCCCCTAATGCCGTTACAAACCAAGTAAAGGTTGTTGCAATAAGAGCTGCATAAACGTATCCGTATGTACCTCCTGTTTCAATGAGGTTCTGAAAGAAATTCGTTATGCTATTCATGTTTACAAAGGTAGCGTTATTTTATTCGAACACAACAGAGGCGAAGCTCGTTTTACTTGCACGTGCTTTCGCCCATTTGTGAAAGTCGAAGTAGGTGAAGAATAAGGGATCGGTCTTCTTTACGGCGAGCAATTCATTTTCCAACCAGCCCCAGAGTTCCTTGTCTTCAATGCTTTTGCGCTTCTTGAGTGTCTCATTAATGAATTGAAATATTTTCTTCTCCCCTTCGAACGCTTTGTTACGCGTGATTAAAAAGCGCTGAACATTTCGAAGGGCGTAAGGAATATAGCGTTCGTTATTCAATTCAATTTGAATAATTAAATTGAAGACTTGCGCAATGCATTGCAAGTGCAGTAGTTCGTTTGCAGGTGCGCTTTGCAGAAAGCGTTGAATGAAGCGCTCAGACTCTTTGAATTCTTGCTGAATGAAACACACCACAGCGCATTGGAACCAGACATGCGCTGAACGAATATCGAATTCTATAGCAGGTGAAGAAATATTTTCTTTGTGTTGAAGAACATAGGCGTAGGCACCTTCATTGTTTTTCTCAAGCAAGAAAATGGTAAGCGCAGTGCTATGAACCAACGAATTGTTTTCGTTTTCCTCGAAGCATGATTCAAGTTGCGAAAGAAAATTCGCAGCCTCTTTCACGTTCTTAAGTTGAGCGGAAATAACCGCAGCATTGGCTAAGGCATTGCGATGAATGCTCTTGTTCTCGTTACCGTTTAACTCGCAGTTTTTTAACAAAACAAGAAGCTCGTTGATGCAGTTCAGACTCTCCGAAGGTTTCCCCAAACTCAAGAGAATGGCTCCTTTAAGTTGTAGCGATTTTATCTGAGCTTCCAATGAAATAGGAGCTAGGGATTCAATATCGGAAAGAAGTTGTTCGTTGTTCGCATGTTCTTCGTTTTGTCTGGGCTGACCATTGGTGTAGTAACCCGCGAACCACGACCATTTCATAAAGGCAATTTCTTTTTCATTTTGAATGGAAGAAAGAACCGCTTTCATTTCTGAATAGTTAACGTTCAGCAATTCGTAACGCTCTGCTGCCGGGTTGTTCAAAGATTCAAGGATGCGCTCTTTCCATTCGTTCAATTCCAATTGAAGGGCAGAGAGTTCGTTTTTCCGAGCAATTTTCAGTGCAGAATTCACAAGCTTATCTGCTTGTTCGAAAAGTTCACGCATGTAAAGGACTTCGATACTTTGAAGCAGACGCATCACTTCAGCGCGGGCTGTAGCCTTGTGATGAAAACTGGCCAATGCTTTTAATACGGCGTGATAGAGTCTATTCTTTGCGATTGAAATAGCATCGGTAATTGGAGATCCCTTCAAAAGCTTGAATAATTTGTCTTCGTCGTAAGTGGAAAGTTTTTCCATGGCATCGAAAAGAACACGGTGTTGTCCATCTTCTGCCATGGGTTGTAGACGGAAATAGCGTTTCTCTGATTTGCTCAAACTCTTGATCAATACGAAGAGTGCGTCTGATGCTACATTGGCCATGGCGTTTCGTTTTAAGGTTGACTACAAGTTCTAATTCTTTTTTGAATAAAAGAGGCAGTCTTATTTTTCGGTATTCATTTCAAGAGTTTCGGTCATTCTCTGCGTATTTTTGGCAAGCACGCTCTTTTATGGAAATAGGGCAATACAACAACCAGAAATTCGTTCGAGCATTCGTGAAAAAATATAGAGTCGTTCAATTCTTTTTAATCCTTGCTCTTTCTGTTGCACACAATGCAATGGCTCAGTTCAGCACGGGCACGTGGAGAGATCACCTTCCGTATGGAAATGTGATTGATGTATGTTACGATGAGATTAACATGGTCTATGCTGCAACGCCTTATGCCATCGTGAGCTACAATCCCGCTACGTTTGAAGTAGAACGTTGGTCGAAAGTGAATCGCCTCAGCGATGTTGGAATTTCAGCGGTGGAATACGATGCCCATTCAGACGCTGTTATTGTGGGTTATTCAAATGGAAATTTAGACGTCTTGTTGGAAGATTCACAATTCAACATGCCCGACATTAAGTTGAGCAATATTGTTGGCGATAAACAGATCTATGATATTCTTTCCTACAACGGATTACTATATTTAAGCACTGGTTTCGGTGTAGTGGTCATAGATTTAACCTCTCGAGAAGTTCGTTCGACCTATTTCTTGGGTCCGAATGGCGAACAGCAAAAGGTGAATGATGTTTTGGTGTTGAATAACGAGATCTATGCGATTTCGGAAAGTAGAGTTCTCAAAGCGAGCGTGACGAATCCATTCCTTGCGAATTTTCAAAACTGGACAGTAGTAACCGATTGGCCAGCTGCAGGGTCCTATGCAGATGCGACGGAATTCGCAGGTAATTTGTTTGTGCATACGGTAGATGAAACGAACGACAAGATTCATAGACAAGATTTAGCCACGGGCACTTGGAGTGTCTTTTCAGAATTCGGCACCATGCGTTTTGGACGTATTTGGAACTCTGAAGATTATTTGTGTTTGGCGGGAGAGTGGGCGGCAATTTGCTACGACGAACTTCTTTATTTGGCCTATAATATTTCAGACTTAGACGGCGGGACCATTGCACCGAATTTTGTTATTCGCGATATGCAAAACACGTTGTGGGTGGCTGATAAAGGAAGAGGACTTGTAGGAAGGAAGGGCAACGGTCAGGATTTAACAGTGCGTCCAGATGGACCAGCCTCTGCCGAAGTTAGAAAACTCAACGCGTACAACAATAACCTTTGGGTGGCACACGGAGCAATTTATCCGTATGGTGGAAATTTATGGAGACCCGGAAATTTCTCAGGAAGAGTAGGCGATACATGGACGACTTACCTGCCTGGCGCAGGAGCGAATTCAACGCCGGGTGTTTCAGACATGGCCGATGTGGCCATTGACCCCTACAACAACAATCGTGTTTTTTACGGCTCTTGGGAAGAAGGACTTATTCAGCGTTCAACCGACGGGACGCTTACGTACTACAATGTTGAAACGGGTAACAACCCCCTTCAAGGTTCCGGATTTACATGGGCTCCCGGATGGACAGGTGTAGGTGGTGTTGCTTTTGATCCGAATGGTGTTCTCTGGCTAACCAACAGTTATTCAACGAAACCTATTCAAGCGGTTGATCGCGAGGGAAATTTCATAGCTTATACATGCGCGCCTTACGTAACGAATGACGATTGGTTGAAAGACATTATGCCAACACGCGAAGGATACATTTGGGCCATAGTAGCAGGAAGAGGAATTGTGGTGCGTGATCCGAACGGAACGGTTTCCAATGCCTCGGACGACGATATTACTTTTCTGTCGGAAGCGGAAGGCGCAGGCGGATTGGCCAACAAAGATGTCTTTTGTATGATTGAAGATTTGGATGGTGAAATATGGGTAGGGACGCTTCAAGGCCTTTCCGTATTTTATTCGCAGTCGTCATTGTTCTCGGAGGATCCATTGGACGGCGAACCTATTTTAATTACGCAAGACGGAAACGTTCAGAAGTTGCTGGATACTGAAACGATAACCTGTATTGAAATCGATGGAGGAAATCGGAAATGGATTGGAACGCGAAACAGCGGTGTGTATTTATTCAGCTCGGATGGATTGCAGCAAATTGAACATTTCACGCAAGAAAACAGCCCCCTTCCAACCAATTCAATTTCAGATATTGCAATCAATCAAGACAACGGTGAAGTCTTTATAGCTTCGGAAGAAGGAATGGTTTCTTATTTTTCTACCGCAACGAATTTCGATCAGGAAATGAAAAACGTTCGTGTTTTTCCAAATCCAGTATCTCCTGAATTTGATGGAAATATTACCGTAGACGGACTAGCATACAACAGCAGTGTTCGCATTACAGATGCTGCTGGAAACGTTGTCTTTCAAGGTGAAAGCGAAGGTGGACGTGTTTTCTGGAATGGAAAAACCACCGATGGTCAGCGTCCTGCAACAGGCATGTACTATGTCTATTGTTCGAATCCAGATGGAAAGAAAACCGAATCGTTACAACTGACTTTCATTCATTAGTCTTTCGACTTCATGCACGCTTTCACGAATGAAATGAAAAGTGGATGCGGAGTCATTACAGTACTTTTGTATTCCGGATGGAATTGTGAAGCCACGAAGTACGGGTGGTTTTCTAACTCAATGATTTCAACCAATCCGCTTTTCGGATTTGTTCCAACCGCTTTGAATCCAGCCTTCTCGAATTTCTCCATGTAATCGTTGTTGAATTCAAAACGATGACGGTGACGTTCTTCGATATTTATTTTACCGTAAGCTTTTTGTGCTTTAGATCCTTTCTTAAGTGTGCAAGGGTAAGAACCTAAACGCATGGTTCCGCCTTTGTTTACGATGCTCTTCTGTTCTTCCATAAGACAGATAACAGGGTGCTTGGTATAAGCTTTCATCTCTGTGCTGTGCGCGTCTTTCAGACCAAGCACATTGCGCGCGAATTCAATTGTAGCGATTTGCATACCCAAACAAATTCCGAAAAAAGGAATGTTGTTTTCACGAACGAATTTGATAGCTTCAATTTTTCCATCAATGCCTCTTGATCCAAAACCTGGAGCAACAAGTACTCCGTCTAGTCCTGTGAGCTTCGCTTTAACATTCTTGTTGTTCAATCCTTCAGAATGAATCCACTCAATGTCAACGGCACATTCAAGTGTTGTTCCGGCGTGAATGAAAGCTTCAGCAATACTCTTGTACGCATCTTTCAATTCAACATATTTTCCAACTAAACCAATGCGAACACGTTTCTTCGGATTCTTAAGTTTAGTTAAAAAGTCACTCCACTTGTTAAGATTGGGTTTCTTCTTTGACTTCAAGCCAAGCTTGCGCAAGACAACCAAATCAAGTTTTTCCTCAAGCATTAAAAATGGAACGTCGTAAATCGTATCGGCATCTATGCTTTGAATAACGGCGTCCAATGAGACGTTGCAGAACTTTGCAATTTTATTTCGAAGAATGGGTGAAAGCTCATGTTCTGTCCGACAAACCAAGATGTCGGGTTGAACGCCATTTTCCAAAAGCATCTTCACGCTGTGTTGAGTAGGCTTCGTTTTCAATTCACCAGCCGCCGCCAAGTAAGGAACAAGCGTCAAGTGAATGTTAATGCAATCGTCTTCGTATTCCCACATGAGCTGACGCACAGATTCAACATACGGAAGCGATTCAATGTCGCCAACGGTTCCACCAATTTCAGTGATTACAACGTCGTAATCATGTGCATTTCCTAACAATTGAATGCAACGCTTAATCTCGTCGGTGATGTGCGGAATGATTTGAACGGTCTTGCCCAAGTATTCGCCACGACGTTCTTTGTCGATAACGCTTTGGTAAATTCTTCCGGTTGTAATGTTATTCGCTTGTGAAGTTGGAATATCTAAGAAGCGCTCGTAGTGGCCCAAATCGAGGTCGGTCTCTGCACCGTCCTGGGTCACGTAACACTCGCCGTGCTCGTATGGATTCAGGGTTCCTGGATCAATATTAATGTAGGGGTCTAGCTTCTGAATGGTTACAGAATAGCCTCTTGCTTGAAGAAGTTTAGCTAAAGATGCTGAGATGATTCCTTTGCCCAGTGAACTGGTTACTCCGCCGGTAACGAAGATATATTTGGAACGTTTTGAGGGAACCGCTTGCTTTTTTTGCATAACGGGAGACAAAGTTAAGCCATTTGTTAAGTCAGATGCAACTTTACTTTAAGGAAACCAATAAAAGTCTTCTTTGCCGCATCCCTGAGCCACTTCAGACCAGTTGGTTAGGTCGAGTTGAATTTTTACAACCGCTGCTTTTTTAAACGGATGTTGCATTCCCGTGAGAAATTGAGACAGGTTGGAAACACCCGGATTGTGTCCGATCAAAACCACATCGTTCCAATCTGTTGGAAGCAGTTCAATCACTTCCAACAAGTCTGAAAGCTCGGCGTTGTAAATGTTTTTTTCGAGGTGAAGAACAGGCTTGTGACTTTGCGTGGTGCCGAGCGTATGCGCGGTAGAGTAGGTGCGCACAGCAGGACTCACCATCCAATTGGTTGGAAGTTGTCCCAGGTGATTGCCAAGCGCTAATATTTGAAGGTTTCCGCGTTCTGTTAGCGGTCTGAAGCTGTCGGGTTGACCGTAAAGATCTTCCGCTTCGGCGTGACGAATAATGTAAAGTATTTTCATTAAACGTTGTACTCTCTTCCTTTTACGTTTAGCACTTTGGTGTATTTCTTCAAGCTACGAAGAACAATGAATACGATGAATCCGCTGAACAACGCGGTGTGCCAAAACGGAGTAAGGATTTCTTTCCAACCGAAATATCCGAAGTGCACGAAGTTTTTCAATGCGTCCAACAAAGCGAATGAAATGAATACCGCGAAGAAGCCGTTGTATTCGCGCTTCAAAACATTGCGAAGTGAAAATTCTACTGGAGCTGATTTCCAAGAAGAGAAGCGTGGGAAGAAAGGCGGCGTTCTTTCGGTCCATTTGATGTAGACATCTCCGAATTTATTTCGAAGGAAGAATTCTTCCGCGAACATAATGCGTTCATAGTACAACCAGAACAATAGGCAAGAGGTAAGGGTGAACCACCAGTTTCCAACGTACATGATGATACCCAACCACATGAAGAAGTTACCTAAATAAAGGGGGTGACGAACAATGCTATAGATGCCTGTGTGATTCAGTTCGTCTGCAACTTGTCCTTCTTTGGTGTTTCTTCCTGAAGTTCCTTTCGGTGTGTAGCCTATTGTTAAAACACGAATCAATTGTCCGAAAAACGAAATACCTAAGCACGTCCAAGCCCACGATTTATCGAACAACGGATTGTCGGTATCCATTTCAAACCAAATAACCGAAGCGGCCAATACATACAATACCAAAGGAAGAAAGCTGCGCCAACGAAATAGCCAGTTTCCACTTTTGTTCATCTCTTCAATAAGCGCCATAGTAGAATTTTATGTCGCGAAAGTACGAATCAACTACGTTGTTGGAACTTCGTAATTGGAAAATCGAAGATTTTATTCCTACTGCGTAATTCCTACTTCGTAATTGGAACTTCGTTGTTAAAATCGTCGAAGACATTCGCAAAGCATTCGCACGAAGTGCATTCGTCCATAGGACATTCGCCCTTCGGGCATTCGCCTCCGACATTAAAGCATCTTCAACGACCCCATCCCCCCATCCAATCCAATCACCTGCCCGGTCATCCAACTGCTTTTATCGCTTAACAAGAATGAAATGGCTTCAGCCAAGTCGTTGGGTTGACCAATGCGGCCTAATGGGTGACGCTTATTTGAAGCTTCAACTTTTTCTGGGGTGTTGATGAATTTCTCAGCTAATCCCGTTTGAGTAAGGGAAGGAGCAACGACGTTCACACGAATCTTTGGAGCCAATTCTGCTGCTAAACTTTTGCCCAATCCTTCCAATGCGCCTTTCGCCATAGCCACGCTTGAGTGGAAGGGCATGCCCAACTTCACAGCAACCGTGCTGATAAACACGATAGAGGCTGAATCTGATTTTTTCAAATAGGGAAGAGCCAACTGCGTTGCCTTCAATGCACCGTAGGCATTAATATTTATGTCGGAAAGAAATACTTCGTGAGAAATGCGATGAGCAGGAAGCAAGTTAATTGTTCCCGGACAATACACCAATCCTTCTAAGATTAATCCTTCCGGAAGATTTAGTGATTCGTCTTCAATGTTCCAAACAATACTGTTCGGATGCGAAGACGCTTCGCGCGAAGTGAAGTAAACAGTGTTCCCTTGTGCTTCAAGTAATTCAACAGTTGCAGCACCAACTCCTTTCGCTCCGCCAATAACTAAGTAGTTCATTATTTCTCGAGGTTAACGTATTTCAAAAATTCATTACGGGTTGCTTCATTGTTGAAGGCTCCTGAATAAGACGAAGTCACAGTAGCACTGTTGAAGTCCTGCACGCCGCGACTGCTCACACACAAGTGAACAGCGTCGATAAGAACCGCTACATCTTCCGTTTCCATCACACGCTTGAGCTCTTCAGCAATTTGAATGGTTAAGCGCTCTTGCACCTGTGGACGCTTGGCGAAGAACTGCACAATGCGATTCAATTTAGAAAGTCCAATAACCTTTCCTCCTGAAATGTAAGCCACATGCGCCTTTCCAATGATCGGAACGAAATGGTGCTCACAATTTGAATAGAACGTGATGTTACGTTCCACCAACATTTCCTTGTACTGATATTTGTTTTCGAAAAGTTTAACCGCTGGTTTATTCGCTGGATTCAAACCCGAAAAAATTTCCTTGATGTACATTTTCGCAACGCGATGGGGAGTTCCTTGCAGAGAATCGTCGGTAAGATCAAGTCCCATGATATTCATGATATCTCGAAATTTCTCTTCAATCTGTTCAATTTTTTCTTCATCGCCAAGCAAGAAAGCATCTTCCCTCATAGGCGTCTCAATCGCGGTCATCACGTGTTGATCTCCCATTTCATCTATTTGTATCGCAATCAGCTCTTTTTCGGTGTGTATCATTTTTTTCTATTGTAAAAGTTTAAACCACTTAAACTGAACTTTGTTCGAATCCATTATATTTGTGGAATACCTAAACCTTGTAATATGTCACTTTGGAGGAAAAAAGATTTAACCGCAATGCTCTCAGATGCAGAAGGCGGAGAAAAATCGTTAAAGAGAACGTTGGGCGCCTTTCAGTTGGTCGCTCTTGGAGTAGGCGCCATTATTGGTGCAGGATTGTTTGTTAGAACAGCCGCTGCCGCTGCAGAGGCTTCTGGAAATGGAGTAACACTTTCCTTTATTGTTGCCGCTATAGGTTGTGCTTTCGCTGGATTGTGTTACGCAGAATTTGCGGCAATGATTCCAATTTCAGGAAGCGCTTACGCATACTCTTTTGTAACCATGGGTGAATTGGTAGCGTGGATTATCGGATGGGCGTTGGTTATGGAATACGCATTGGGTGCGGCTACTGTGTCTATCGCTTGGAGCGAATACTTAAATAATCTTTTTGGAGGAACCATACCTTACGAATGGTGTCACTCTCCTTTTGAGAGTATTCAGTATTTAACAGGAGACGCCATGAATCAGGCGACAGCATTGTTTCCTGATTTATCTAAATCAATCCATCACGGAAAGCTTATTCTTTCTAGCGAGATGTTAGAGAAGCTTCCTTCAATGCAAGGAGCAGTTCAAACTTCATCGGGAATTATCAATGCTCCAGCTTTGGTTATTCTGTTTATGTTGACGTTACTTCTTATCAAAGGAACCAAAGAATCTGCTTTCGTAAATGCCATTATTGTATTCTTGAAAGTGGCTATTGTATTGGTGTTCATCGTTATCGGATGGCAGTTCATTAACCCAGATCACTACTCGCCTTATCTTATCCCAGAGGGAGTGAAAGGACATGAAGGATTCTTCGATTGGGGATGGGGTGGTGTTTTAGGTGGAGCAGGAATTGTATTCTTCGCCTTCATCGGATTCGATGCGGTTTCGACTGCAGCGCAAGAAGCGAAGAATCCAAAGCGCGACATGCCTATCGGTATTTTAGGTTCGTTGGTGGTGTGTACCATCTTATACATTTTATTCGGACACGTATTAACAGGCGTAGCGCCTTGGTCAGACTTTGGTGATCCTGCTTTAGGAAAAGAAGCGTCTGTAACTTACACGATTTCCACATACATGAAAGGATACGAATGGTTGGGCACAACAGTGAATGTGGCTATCCTAGCCGGATTCTCGAGTGTTATCTTGGTTATGTTAATGGGACAAAGTCGCGTGTTCTACTCAATGAGTAACGACGGGTTGTTGCCGAAGGCATTCGGAGAATTGCACCCGAAGTTCAATACGCCTTACAAAGCAAACTGGATCTTATTCGTGTTTGTTGGATTATTCGCGGCGTTTGTACCGGGCAGTGTAGCTGGAGATTTGACTTCATTCGGGACGCTATTCGCGTTCATTCTGGTAAGCGCTGGCGTTTGGATCATGCGTGTGAAGAATCCTGAATTTGTTCGTCCATTCAAAACACCATTGGTTCCATTGGTTCCAATCTTGGGTATTTTGGTATGCGGCGCAATGATTGCCTCTCTAGACGGACAAACCTTGAAGGTTGCAGCTATTTGGATGGCAGTTGGATTGTTGATTTACTTCGGTTATTCAAGAAAGAACTCGCATCTTCATCCTAAGAAATAATATTTTATGTTGAAAGGAAAGAGCAGTTTCGGCTGCTCTTTTTTATTTCCCAAAGTATTGAACATTAAAAAGCCCGGAACGTTTTCCGAGCTTTTTAATACCTTAACCTAAACCTTAACTAAAACTTGTAACGAAAGAATATCGTTATGATAGTAATAACGCTTGAGATTCAAAAAGGTTTCAATTATTAGAAAAAAATTATGTCTTCTGCTTTTCGCGCTTCGCAGCAGGAAAAAGAATGTTATTCAAGATAAGTCTGTAGCCCGGAGAATTCGGGTGAAGCGAAAGGTCTGTCGGAGGGTCACCCACACGGTGCTGATAGTCTTCCGGATCATGACCACCGTAGTAAGTCCATTGTCCCTGTCCCATTTCACCATGAACATATTTCGCGCAATTGATGTTCTTTGATTCACCCATAATGGTGACTTCACTTTTTAAATGACTTTCACGGAAAGAAGTCGTTTGCCCCATGAATCCGTGAATTACTTGGGTGTGGTTTTGAGTCAAGATGGTTGGAATAATATCCCACTTCGCAGAAAAATCGAAAAGCGTGAAGAAATCATTTTCTTCCCTCACCTTCAAATGATCTTCGGTTCCGTCAATATTGGAAAATTCATAAACCATCGGATCTTTAATGATGTTGTAATTCTGAAAGGCAAAGCCTTGAGCGAAGTTCAATTTCTTCTGCGCATTCGGATCACTCGGGTCGCCGTCGAACACACTTTCAACCATATCTGTTCCTTGAGCAGCAAGGGCAATGTCGTAGGAGTCGGTTCCGCTGCACATGGTGAAGAGAAACCCTCCGCCAATAACGAAATTCTTAATATTAACCGCTACCACACCCTTCATTTCAGATACTTTGCTGAATCCAAGTTTAGCAGCTGTTGCTTCCTGATTTCTTACTTCATCTCTATACCAGGGTGCCATGCTAAAGGCACCGTAGAACTTTCCATATTGACCCGTGAAGTCTTCGTGGTGGAGGTGAAGCCAATCATATTCCGGAAGTTTTCCAGTTATTATTTCTTCGTCATAAATACTCGTGTACGGAATTTCAGCATAAGTCAAAACCAAAGTCACCGCATCGTCCCAAGGCTGCTTGCCAAGTGGCGTGTAAACCGCAATCTTAGGCGCCACTTCCAACTTAACCTTTTCCATGTTCACTTCAGGATCGGCTATTTCTTGATAAATAGCCTGCACCTGGGCCTCGGCAATCACTTGAAAACTTACGCCGCGTTCAGTACACTTTTTCTGAATGCTTGGAATGTTTTCCATCAGAAAACTTCCACCTCGATAATTCAACAACCATTCAATAGGAAGCTTCTGCTCCAAAACCCAATAGGCAATGCCGTAAGATTTGATGTGGTTCTGCTGCGCTTCGTCCATAGGAATAAGCAACATGCCCGCATAGGAAGTGCTTCCAAGGAGGGTAAGGGCTAAAATGACAATTAATTTGCGCATGGTTCAAAGATACTCACGACGAAGAACAACGCAAGACTTAAAAAATTGTGTGTGCTTTTGGTTGAAAAGTCGGTTTGACCATACTCTTTCAAATGGCTAACTTTGCAAAAAAATAACCACACCATGAAATTTTTCATCGACACAGCGAATCTTGATCAAATTAGAGAAGCACAAGACCTTGGCGTTCTTGACGGAGTAACAACCAATCCTAGCTTAATGGCGAAGGAAGGAATCTCTGGAACTGATCGCGTTATGAAACACTATGTTGACATTTGCGAAATTGTTGGAGACGGCGATGTGAGTGCTGAAGTAATTGCTACCGATTTCGAAGGTATGGTGAAAGAGGGAGAAGATCTGGCTGCATTGCACGAGAATATCGTGGTTAAAGTTCCAATGACGAAAGACGGAATTAAGGCAATTCGCTATTTCACAGACAAGGGAATTCGTACGAATTGTACGTTGATATTCTCAGCTGGACAAGCCTTGTTGGCTGCTAAAGCAGGAGCTTCATACGTTAGTCCTTTCGTTGGACGTTTAGATGATATTTCAACAGACGGAATTGATTTGATTGAACAAATCAGAACCATCTATGACAACTATGGTTTCGATACTGAAATCCTTGCGGCCTCTGTTCGTCACCCGATGCACATCATTGCTTGCGCTGAAATTGGAGCAGATGTAATGACTGGTCCGTTAAGCGTGATCTTGCAATTGTTGAAGCACCCGTTAACAGACATTGGATTGGCTCAGTTCCTTGCCGATCACAAGAAGGCTGCTGAAGCGAAATAATTTTGATTTCCATATCAGACAACAACGCCGATTATACGGCGGCGCAAATTATTCGCAAGCAAGGGATTTGTATTCTTCCCACAGATACAGTTTATGCTTTCGCTTGCGCGTTGTCCGATAAAAAAGCAATAGAGAAAATGGCTCAATTGAAAGGCGTGCGTTTAGATAACGCACGCTTTTCTATTGTATGTAACGACTTGTCGCATTTAGCCACATTCACCAAGCCCATTTCAACGCCGTATTACCGCGCACTGAAAAGACATACACCGGGTATGTTTACTTTTTTGTTGGAAGCAAGCAGCTTGGTTCCAAAACTTTTCACTTCACGCAGAACCACCATCGGCCTTCGTGTTCCCGATCACGATTTTCTTCAGCGGGTTCTTACACAATTGGGAGAACCGCTCGTCGTCTCTTCCGTTCATCGAAAAGAAAATGTAGAAGAATATCCCATGGAAGCCATCGATTTGGAAGAAGATTGGTCGAACCTAGTCTCTGAAATTTTCTTCGAAGACACTTCAAAGATGCTTCTTTCAACTGTTGTTGATTTTTCCGGATTGAACCCTGTCGTGGTTCGTCAAGGAGCAGGGGAGTGGAATCCTTAAGCAATATCCATAAACAATTGCTCGTTCGCAAGTTTCAGAATTAGCCCATTCTCGCAAAGGTGGTCTTGGTAAATTCACATTGACAAATTGTGACTATGAGAAAAATTGCACTGGGTTTTGTTTTATTTATTTTGAGCGCCACATCTGTGTTTGCTCAAAAATCTTTCGAAAAGGTTGTGCCTGAGCGTGTCTATCGCGAAGCCTTAAATCTTTTTGAAAACGAAAAGTTCGTTCCTGCGAAAGAGTCGTTTGAAAAATACCTTTCACTAACTTCCGGAAACGACGGTTACAGAGCCGATGCTGAATACTACCAAGGTTTGTGCGCCATGAATCTGTTCCATCCAGACGCCGAATACTTGCTCACCACTTTCGTAAGAAACCATCCCGATTCACACTGGTGTCAGAGTGTTTATTTGGAATTGGCAAACTTCAAATACAAGAGCAAGTCCTACAGACAATCTCTTGAGTGGTTCGACAAGGTTGAAGAGAAACAACTTTTGGCAGAAGAACGCCCCGCTTTTTATTACAAGCGCGGATTCGTGAAATTCGATCAAAAGAAATATTCCGATGCGCGCGTAGATTTTGCGAAAGTGAAAGACGGCGATTCGGAATACAAAGCGGCTGCTACCTATTATTACGCCTACATGGCTTACACGAACAAGGATTATCAAGTGGCATTGGAATCTTTTTTAAAGTTGAAGGAAGACAAAGACTTCAAATCAGTCGTTCCGTATTTCATCTCACAGATTTATTATGTGCAAAAACGTTTCGATGAGCTGTTGGCTTACGCTCCGCCATTGATCAATGCGGAAGAAAATGTGAAGAACAACTATCCCAATGCGAACGAAGAAATTGCACACTTGATTGGCGATGCCTACTTCACTCTTGAGAAATACCAAGAGGCTCTTCCGTATTTAGAAAAATATCATAACTCGCCAACAGCGAAACCTTCCGTTGAAGACTACTATCAACTGGGATTCTGTTATTACCGCAACAGCAACTTTGAACGAGCAATAGATGCTTACTCGCACTGCACGAAAGAAGATTCTCCGACATCGCAGTTAGCAAACTACAACATTGGTGATTGCTATTTGAAGTTGGAACAAAAGGAATATGCGCGTACTGCTTTTGAAGCAGCTTCGAAGCAAACGCACAACATAGATGTGCAAGAAGATGCGTTGTTCAACTACGCGAAATTAGCGTTCGAACTTTCTTACAACCCCTTCCATGAAGCCATTTCAGCGTTTGAAGGTTATTTGGAAAAATATCCGAACTCTGCACGTCACGACGAAGCCTATGAGTTCTTGTTGAATGTGTATTTGAAAACCCGAAACTACGAGCGCGCTTTGACATCATTGGATAAAATGAAAGTGAAAGACATTCGTGCGAAAACATCTTATCAGATCGTTGCCTTCAACCGCGGCGTTGAATTGTATCAGGCGGAGAGCTTTGCGAAGTCGGAAGAGTTCTTTACGAAATCGTTGGAATATCCGGTCAATACATACTTGTTTGCTCAAGCCAAATATTGGATGGGAGAGATTAACTATCGTCAGAATAGATTCCCGAAAGCGAAAGAGTATTACCAAGCTTGTATTGCCGAGCCTGCAGCCTTCAACTCTGAGTATTACGCGCTTGCAAACTACAGTTTAGGCTATACATTTTTCAAGCTAGGAGTAGCGCAAAAAGACTATGACGCGTCGAAGCCTTATTACGCAAATGCCAATACAGCGTTTCGAAAGTATGTCGATTCGAATGAAGCCGAAGCGGGTAAGAAAGGAGATGCTTACTTGAGAATTGGAGATTGCTTCTTCGTTTCAAAAAGTTACAAGCAAGCGATAGAAAGTTATTCGAAGGGCACTCCAGCACAGAAAGATTACATCCTTTATCAAAAGGCGCTATGCGAAGGGTATGAAGGAAATAATTCCGCGAAAATTAACTTGCTGAAGTCGTTAGTAGATTCTGAATCGAATTCGAAGTTTAAAGTAGATGCAGCATTCGAATTGGGAACCACTTATCTCAGTGCAGGCAGCAATGCTGAAGCTAAGACGGTTTTCCTTCAGCTAATGGCCGATGAGCCAACTTCAAATTACACGAGAAGAATCTTAGTGAATTTGTGTTTGATCTATCGCAACGAAGAAAACGACGCGAAAGTGAAAACAACATGGAACACCCTTTATACGAACTACGGGAACGACAAGATTATTCTCGATGCATTGGAGATTGTGAAGCCGGTATTGATCGATGATATTGAATTCCAAAATCAGATTACGAATTTAACCGTTGCCGATGTAAGCGCGCTGGAAATTGAGGATGGGGTATTCACAAAAGCTTCTGCACCTGCTTATGCCGGTGAGTGCAGCAAGGCAAAAGGAAAACTTGAATCGTATTTGAATCAGTATCCAAATGCTATTCACGGGGCAGAAGCGAACTTCTTGTTGGCCGATTGTTTCAAGAATGAAGGCAACAAAGAGTCTGCAATTATATATTACGAGCGTGTGATTGCCTTGCCATTCTCAGACTTCACCGAAGAAGCATTGAACAACGCCGCAGACATTCGCCTTCAACAAGGAGAATATGCAAATGCCATCGGACATTTATTGAAAATTGAAAGTGCTGCTGTTTCGAAGAAGAGTGTGGAAGACGCGCAAATGGCCTTGCTTGTGGCGTATTACAGCATTGAAGAAATGGGATTAGCGAGAGAGTATGCAGACAAGGTTATTGCAGACGCAACGGCCAATGCAGAGAATCGCGCGAAGGCTTATCTCTGGAGAGCGCGCATGAAGATGAAAGAAGAAGAGTTCGCAAGTGCTTTAGTCGATTATGCCGAAGTTGCAAAACGCGGTGGAGAAGGTGCGGCTGAAGCGGCTTATCAAAATGCATTCGTCGAATTCAAATCAAATGAATTGGAAAAAGCTGAAAAATCAATCTTTAAAGTAATAGAGAAGTATGCTTCATTTGAAAAATGGAGCTTTGAAGCTTTGCTACTTCTATCCGATGTTTATGTGGCTAAGCCAGATTATTATCAAGCGAGAAAAACTATCGGCGCGGTAATTTCCAAATCGAAAAACCCGGATATTTTAGCACGTGCTGAACAGAAAAAACGCGAATTAGAAGAATTGGAAAACCCGAAGCCAAGAGCAGTAGAGATTCCAATTGATAACACCGATGAGAATATTCAAAACGATGAGTTCCATGAAGAATAAATTGAAAACAATACTACTAGCTGTTGGTTTTACTGCAGCTTCTGCACCTGCTTTTGCGCAGGTCGACAGTGTGCTTATTCAGAGCGCGCAATTCGTTGGGGATTTGAATATCTTCTTGCGCGATGCGAATAAAATTTCGAATCAGCCTTTCGTAATAGAAACGGAAACGAATGCTTCTTTAATGAAGTACAATATGCTTCCCACCCGACTCATTTCATTCACGCAACCGGCGACTATTTTGTCTTCAAATTTCCCGATGGAAAAGAAGTTGAAGAAGCTTCAAAACGGATGGGTTGATGTTTCTTTCGGAAGCTATGTAACACCTAAGGTAGATGCCTATTACACCGACGGAAGATCGAAGAAAGGAGATTGGGGTATTCTATACGGACATCAGAGTTCGAATACGAATTTTGAAGTGCTTTCCGGTGCTGATCTTCCAACCACATTCAGTGATAACCACGCGACGCTCTGGGGCAAACGCTTTTACAAAAAGACAGTTGCCGATGCAAAGTTCAATTGGAACAGAAATGTGACCAATTGGTACGGAATTGATTCTTCGCAACAAAGTTATTTCTCTGACTACTCGAAGTTGAAACAAACCATGAATGTCTATAGTGGAAACTTTGGAATTCATACTTTCGATCGCGATAGCAACGATTTGAATTGGTGGGGAAAGGCTGGCTACCGTCTCGCCTCTGATGCGTTTAATTCGAACGAGCATTTTGTGGATGTAAGTGGCGGCGCAAGCAAGCTCGTGAAGACGGAAGTCTTTAGTGGTGAACTCGGAATAACTTATAATAAATTCAATTCAACGGGATTGGATTGGTCTCCGGACTTTGCGAACACTTGGGGTGAGGGTGATTCATTGAGAGCCGCTCGATCTTTTGACAACGCCATTGTGCGCTTCATTCCAACTGCCTATACGGTGTATAAGGATCTTCGTGTGAAGATTGGGATGGGATTATATATGCAATCCCGCGGAGAACAACGTGGACACTTCTATCCGCAGGCGGAAGTGAGTTACAGCATTCTCGATGGAATGTTTGTGCCATACGCTGGAATTAAAGGGTCATTGACGCCAACCACTTATTACGGATTGTATACACAGAATCCATTTGTTGTTATTCAACCCCAGTTGCTGAATCAAAATAACAAGATGCAATTCTATGGAGGTGTGAACGGATCTATTTCGCGTCGCGTGAACTATAGCGTTGGTGGGGAGTTAAATAGAATCGAGAATTTTGCATTTTTCTTTAACGACAGCCTGTTTTCTAGGGGGAATATGCAAGGTGTTCTATACGACGACTTGCGTGTAGCGAAAGTGAAAGGTGAGATTGAGGTTTTGGGTGGAAAAAAATGGAGCGCCAAAGTTGGAGGTTCATATTCATACTTTGAAACTAGTCAGCAATACGCTTGGCAATTGCCGAATCTTCAGTTCTCGGCAGAGGCATCTTATAATTTAAACTCGAAGTTCAAATTCAACTTCCAGGGAATGTATTACGGAGAGCGTTGGGCGAAGTCTGTTTTGCCTGTGACGGAAAGAGATGCAGTTCTTCAATTAGATAACTCCTATGTCTATAAAATGAAAGGATTCGTAGATGTGAATTTGCGCACGACGTATACCTATAACGAGCGTCTTTCAGCTTATTTGCAGTTCAACAATATTCTGGCTCAGAGGTACGCTATTTACAGCGGAATTCCGACCCAACGCTTCTTTGCAGCAATGGGAGCTTCTTATTCGTTTTAAAGTAGCAATTTGTTAACGAAATGTTCATAAAACCACGGGGGCTTCGGCCCCCGTTTTTTGCTACAGCAATGGGCCTTTCGTAACTTTGGTCACCTTGAAAAAATGGGCGTGCCCCAATCTTCAATCTGAAATAAAAAAGTTAGATAATTAATAGTCCTACGAGAGAATGAGTGAAGAAATAGAAAACACCTTAACCCCTGGTTATACCGCAGATAATATTCAGTCCCTAGAGGGAATGGAACACGTGCGTATGCGTCCCGCTATGTACATCGGAGATATTGGAACTCGAGGCCTTCACCACTTGGTGTATGAGGTTGTCGATAACAGTATCGATGAAGCGTTAGCTGGACATTGCGATACCATTAACGTATTCATTAATCCAGACAATAGTGTTACGGTTAAAGACAACGGACGTGGTATTCCTGTTGACATGCACAAGAAGGAAGGCGTAAGCGCACTTCAAGTTGTTATGACTAAGATTGGTGCGGGAGGAAAGTTCGATAAAGGATCCTATAAAGTATCGGGTGGTCTTCACGGTGTTGGTGTGAGTTGCGTGAACGCACTTTCCATTGCGTTGAAGGCAGAAGTTTTTCGTGAAGGAAAAATGTATGTGCAAGAATACAGCTGCGGAAAGGCGTTGTATCCAGTGAAGGAAATCGGTACTACGGAACTTCGTGGAACCACTGTAACCTTCCTTCCAGACAATACGATTTTCGATACGGCAGAATACAATTTCGACACGTTGGCGAATCGCCTTCGTGAACTTTCATTCTTGAACAAAGGCATTCGTCTGCACTTAACAGATGAGCGTGTTGTAAACGAAGATGGTTCATTCAAAACCGAAGAGTTTTACAGCGAAGCAGGATTGATTGAAATGGTGAAGTATTTAGACGAGAGTCGTCCGTCTATCATTGGAACCATCATTCACATGGAGCGCACAGACGGTTCTATTCCGGTGGAAGTGGCCATGACGTACAACGATTCTTACAACGAGAATGTGTTCTCATATGTAAACAACATCAACACCCACGAAGGTGGAACACACCTGCAAGGATTTAAGCGCGGATTAACTTCTACGTTGAAAGACTATGCAGACAAGAGTGGTTTGTTAGAAAAAGCGAAAGTTGAAATTGTTGGAGATGACTTCCGTGAGGGATTGACAGCAGTTGTATCTGTGAAGGTTCAAGAGCCTCAGTTCGAAGGACAGACCAAAACTAAATTGGGAAATAAAGAAGCTGTTGCTCCTGTTTCTCAAGTTGTAAGTGAAATGCTTCAGGCGTATTTGGAAGAACATCCTGCAGAAGCTAAGCAAATCGTTCAGAAAGTAATTCTAGCCGCTCAAGCACGTATCGCCGCGAAGAAAGCACGCGAAACCATACAAAGAAAAGGAGTAGGATTTGGAGGTGGATTGCCGGGCAAATTGTCAGACTGTTCTGAAAAAGATCCAAAGAAATCTGAGTTGTTCTTAGTCGAGGGAGATTCGGCGGGTGGAACCGCTAAGCAAGGACGCGACCGTGTGTTCCAAGCTATTTTGCCACTTCGTGGAAAAATCTTGAACGTTGAGAAAGCCATGCAACATCGTATTCTCGAGAACGAAGAGATCAAGAACATGTACACCGCACTCGGGGTATATATTGGAACCGAAGACGATAGTAAAGCGTTGAATATTGCGAAGCTTCGTTACCACAAGATTGTGATTATGTGCGACGCCGACGTAGACGGATCTCACATTGAGACGCTTATTTTAACGTTCTTCTTCCGTCACATGAAAGAGTTAATTGATTCAGGAATGATCTACATCGCGACTCCGCCGTTGTACCAAGTGAAGAAAGGAAACAAGGGTGAATACGCATGGACTGAAGAGCAACGCGATGCGTTGGTTAAAGAAATGCGTGGAACAGGTTCTGAAACAAGTGTTAACGTTCAACGATACAAGGGTCTTGGTGAGATGAATGCGGAACAGTTGTGGACAACGACTATGGATCCAACGACAAGAACATTGCGTCAAGTTACCATTGACAACGCTGCGGCGTGTGACCAGATATTTTCGATGCTTATGGGCGACGAGGTTCCACCTCGTAGAGCCTTTATTGAAGCGAATGCGAAATACGCGAAGATTGACGCGTAAGAATACTCTACCCGCATTCGAGCGGGCAGGGTAACCTGCAAGAATAAGGGCCTCCGAAGGAGGCCCTTATTTATTTCAACGAAGTTGAAACTACTTCAATTTCTCGTTATTCAAATGTCGCGTAGCATCGCGTTCTGTCTTCTTCGCCATGTTTTTGTCGAAGGCTTCTTGCAAATTGATTCCTGTCTGATTTGCGAGGCAAATCAGAACGAAAAGAACATCGGCCATTTCATCGCCGAGGTCTTTGGCTTTGTCGCTTTCTTTTTCGCTTTGCTCGCCGTAGCGGCGGGCAATGATGCGAGCGACCTCACCGACTTCTTCAGTCAGCATAGCCATGTTGGTGAGCTCGCTGAAATAACGAACGCCAACCGTTTTAATCCATTCGTCTACTTGCGCTTGAAGCGCATTCAAATCTTTTTCCATCAATGACCTCCAGCCATTTCACCGATTTGAATGTTCTGCTTCTTTAAAATTCCTTTCACGCGATATGCATAGAAGGCAAGGTATGCAAAGCAAGCAACTCCCACGAAGTACGAATACTGAATGCCTAACACAGCGTCATCAGACAATGCACCTTGCGCCACAGAAACAAATCCACCGCCCATAATCATCATAATCAAAAGGCTCGATCCTGTATTCGTTCTGCTTCCCAATCCCGCAATTCCCAATGTGAAAATACATGGCCACAATGTGCTGCAGAACAAGCCGACAGAAATAAATGCGAAAACGCTGATCATTCCACTTGCGAAAATGCCGACTAAAAGCGCGGTCATTCCTAAAATTGAGTAAAGCATAAGTTGCTTTATCGGGTTTCCTTCACTGATTGTATCTGCAATTGCAAGAATAACTACAATGAATAAATAAGGATAGAAATTTTGAACTTCGTGACCCGCAATGAAATTTGCAAATAAGAAAATGGCAAAGGCACCGAATGGAAGTAAAATGTTAAGCTTGGTCTTTGCCGATTCAGAAATATTTAGGGATGCAGATGCACTGGTCCAACGTCCAATCATCAAACTCGCCCAGAACAAAGAAACAAACGGAGCAATTGCGCTCTCTTCTGTCCCTAATTTTTGTTTCATGAATTCAGGAAGATTGCTGGCCGTAGATACTTCAACACCTACATACAAGAAGATGGCAAGCATACCCATCGACAATTGTGGGTACTTCAAAATAGAGAGTAAACTAGCGTTGTCATCGTCTGACTTTACCGTTTCAATTTTATCTGGAACCGAAGAGAACTTGAACATCACTGCAGCCAAAACAAACGCAGCTCCTAAAACCAAATACGGAATTTGAACCGCTTTCAAGTCTAACGTTGTTGGACCAGATCCAATTCCGCCAAAGATTGCAAACGATACAATAACAGGTCCGATTGTAGTTCCCACGTTGTTAATTCCGCCGGCTAAACTTAAACGTTGATTCCCTGTTGCAGGATCACCCATTTGAATGGCCAATGGATTCGCAGCAATTTGCTGAAGAGAAAATCCAAGTCCTACGATGAAGAGTCCTGAAATAAGCAACTCGAAAGATGCTGTGTTCGAAGCAGGAATGAACAACAACGTTCCGCATGCGGAAATTAAAAGTCCAAGAGCTAATCCATTTCTATACCCCAACGAATTCAAAATGTCTCGCTTCATGATTGCTGAAACGGCGAAATACACAAGCGAACCTACCGTATAGGCAACGTAAAAAGCAAAAGAGATTAATTGAGACTGCATTTGCGAAAGGTTCAACGCTTTCTTGAATACTGGAATTAAGATGTCGTTACTTGCTGCAACGAATCCCCAGAAAAAGAAAATTGAAATTAAGGTTGCCAATGCGCCTTTAGGTGCTTTTTGCATGTTGTTTTGGTTTAAGGTTTAGACCGCAAGATAATAATGTAATTTATACAATAAGTAGAAGAGTTATTATTTCTTATTCTTCCGAAGAATCTCTTCCCACTTCTGTTGAATGCCTTCAGCAGGAAGTGGCGTGTATTCATATTGAAGTAGGCCTTTGAAGTTGGTTTGTAGGGCCGAAGGAACGGCTCCAATACGAAGGTCTTGTATCAACTTGAAGTCATTTCCGCCATACAATATTTCCATATTTTCAAGCTTCAGTGGCGCTATGGTTTTCTCGAACGATTCGAAAGTATCGTGCATGCCAATCACCACAATGCGAAAATCGGCTTTGTATTTCGAAGCCATGTGATTCAACAAGGCCAGGTCCCGCTGCGATGATTTCCCTTCATTGAAAAAATACAAGTACATATTTCGATCACAATGTTCACTGAATTTCCATTTATCATTGTTTGAATTAATCAAGGTGAAATCAGGAAGTGCACTGTTCTTTTTGAGCAGTGAAAACTCTGTTTCACAAGACTTTGCCAATTGCTTACTCGTTTCAAATTCGCTCGTGCTCTGAATCATTGCAAGAATCTTTTTCATCAAGGCCGGACTGTGAGCGCGGGTGTAATAATTTTTTCGAAGCGCAGCAATAAGAATCAGTTCTTCCAATTGCGCGAAGTGTGTGCTATCTGGATTCAAATAATGAATAATAGGCTCTGCTGTCTTCGCTGTTTCCATCAACGTGGTAAACGCTTGTGCATCGCGCGTGTTCAACGAAGGATTTAAATAATTTGAAGCAGATAACTCCAACCACTTAATGAAAGCGGAATTTTTTAAGTCAATAATTTTACTAATCGTATCAAGGCTAACAGGGGCATTCGCCAGAAGTCGCAGAGTGAAAATTTCACACGCTGCATAATTTTTTAGAAATGAATCTTTCTTGAATTCAGCTTCAAACAACTGTTGCATTTGATTTTCAAGCGATTCAATTTGTGTGAGGAAATTCACTTGAGCCGATGCGTATTTCGAAGAATCTTCCTTCGAGTTAAATTTCACCAAATCCGATTTCGGATTGTTCTCTTGCATGCGTGAAGTGGCAGCTTCATTTTGCTGAGAATTTAAGAGCAAATAGTCGAAAGAATTTTCAGAA
Source organism: Flavobacteriales bacterium (assembly GCA_044354975.1). Classification (GTDB taxonomy): domain Bacteria; phylum Bacteroidota; class Bacteroidia; order Flavobacteriales_D; family Sanyastnellaceae; genus CAIZGX01. The sequence continues at coordinate 6,439 of JBIKZA010000026.1, read as the reverse complement.
AGGAATTTGGCTATTTCAGTATTGATTTCTCCTATGACTAAATTCGTTCGGTCAGCACTGTTGTTTTCAATCCGCGCTTCGAAATTGCGAATAAGTCCGTTTTGTGTAACCGTAGTGTCCGCCGAAAGAAATTCAACTTGATATGTTTGCTTGGGTGAAATCCACAAGGAAATCTGCGCATTGCTTGTACACAAATACAAATTCTCTTTTTGTTTGGTTGGAATTTTTAATTCGAATTCTCCTTTCGCATTGGCCGTTGTTTGTGCAACAATGTTCAAGTTTTGAGTTAATGCATCAGTGGTAAAACAAGCGTAAACTTTATTGTTGGAAGCCACCGCGCCAGACCCTTTAATGAGGACTTCTTGTCCAAAAAGGAATTGCGAGCTGAAAAGAAAAAATACAAATGAAATGTGCTTCATCATAACTGAATTCCTTTTGGAAGGAACGAAGAAATGTCGCCGTTATTTTTATAGATCTCGCGAAGTATCGTGCTTTGAACATGCGACAGCTCTGGAGCAGTCACTAGCAATATCGTTTCAATGCCGTCAGACATGTTTTTGTTCATGTTCGCAATGGTGCTCTCGTATTCAAAGTCGGTGCTGTTGCGCAATCCACGAAGAATATACTTTGCTCCAATCGATTTACAGAATTCAACGGTCAATCCCTCATACTTCGTCACACGAATATTTGAATGTCCGGCAAATGTTTGTTCCACGAATGCCATTCGTTGCTCCAAGGAAAATAAATAATTCTTCGTGGTGTTTACGCCAATGGCCACAACCACTTCATCGAATAGCGCTGCTCCACGAAGAACAATGTCTTCATGTCCGGTTGTAATCGGATCAAACGATCCTGGAAATACTGCTATGCGTTTCATTTGTTTTCGATTTTGAAAAATGAAAAATGCACATGTCCGTAACTACGTGTTTGCCAAAAATACGGACTGTCTTCGAATTTTATGTCTTTCCCGTGTTCAATTATCAAGAGTTGAAACTGTTCCGTTTTCTTTTCGAAAATTAACGAAGGCAATTCCTTCAACCAAGGTAAATCGTAGGGCGGATCAGCGAATACAACTTGCGGTAAGTCGGTTTGTCTTCCAAGAAAAGTACGGACATCCGCTGTGAATATATCCATTCCATCTGCTTGAAAGTCGCGTTTCACTTGTTGCAAATGTCTTGAATGCTTTGGGCTGCTTTCCACCGCAATCACCCGCTGAACGCCGCGCGAGGATGCTTCTAAACTAATGGCTCCTGTTCCTGCAAACAAATCCCACATGAGCGAAACTTCGTCCCATTCCACCAAATGCTGCAGCACATTGAACAACGCTTCTTTCGCGAAATCGGTAGTGGGTCTTCCTGTAAACGACTTGTCTACCTTAATGATGCGACCTTTCCAGTCGCCACCAATTATGCGCATAACATGTGCAATTTCCAGAGATCGTTCAACGAATTCGCTTTCATGTTTTCAGAGAACTGAACATTGCGGACATACGATTCAAAAACTTCAACATAATTCGAATCGAAATGCGTACCCTGCACAAACACAGGCAACGCAGCCAGATCAATTCCATATTGAATACATCCGTTCGCTAGGAAGTACAAAATATCTTCGGCCGTATTCCCGGCGTATTCATTCAACAACACCAACGCGTTGTTTTTTTCAAGACACAAAAAATGTTTTTCCTTTCCAACCCAAAGCGTTGCTTTTGATTGAACCAAACTCGCATGTGCGCGCTGTCCCGGAAGGAGCAGGGTAGGAAGCGCAAGAATTTCTACACCCACAATGAATCTTTCCAAATTCACAACAGACGAATGCGTTGCGAAAACAACTACAACATCTTGTTGTGTGTTGAAACGATACGCCAAGAATTCATTCGATGTTATTTGAGGAAGGTAATTCGCCACCTCACTTTCTTGGAACATAGCCTTCGGAATAAGATTGAAGGCAAGAGGCTCAACAGATAATATAGTCTTCTTGAAAACCGCGCTGGGCCATTGCTTTTGAAGCCAAGAAACCGATTCAGCGAAGGGAATGCTTTCTCCAACGGGAAACGATTGGTTATGCGTAAATATGACAACACCATCTTCCGGCTGAGCGAAAGCAATGGAAACAAAGAAAGATTCCAGATGCACGGAGGCATGCAGACGAGCGCTGTTTTCTACAACAGCCGTCGGAATTTGAAAGGTTTCAGTGTTCATCGTGAAAAAATACGCATAATTAATTTCTCTGCTAATTTACATCATTGCTGCGCTTGGTCTTTCTTTGCAAGCGAGAATAAAATCATGAGTCACACCGCCTTCGAACAATTACTGCTACAGAATTTTTCTTTTGCTCCCACAGCAGGACAAAAGAAACTCTTCTACGCCTTTGCGCGAATGATGTATTCCGATAAGGCGCGCTTGGCACTCATGATTAAAGGTTATGCTGGAACTGGAAAGACCACCTGCGTGAAAGCCATGGTAGATTCACTCGCAGAGCATCGGATTAATGCCGTCCTGCTTGCTCCAACCGGAAGAGCGGCAAAGGTCCTGGGAAATTATTCCAATCGAAAAGCCAGCACCATTCACAAGGAAATCTATGTGAAGCGCATGGATCGCAGCGGTCGCGTTTGGTTCGAATTGAGAGAAAACGAAAACATCGATACGGTTTATTTTGTCGATGAAGCCTCCATGATTGGACAAGACACCGTTGTTTTTTCAGAAGATAGTTTCGATGCAGGAAGTTTACTCGACGATTTGCTTTCTCACATATACAGCGGTGAGCGTTGCAGGTTGGTGATCATCGGAGATACTGCACAGCTTCCTCCAGTCGGATGTCCGTTAAGCCCTGCGTTGAATATGGAAGGCTTGCGCGACAACTATTCGCTCAATATTGCAGCTATTGAATTACTTGAAGTTATTCGTCAGAAAGAAGGATCCGGAATTTTAATCAACGCCACTTCCTTGCGCGAATTAATAGTGAGTCAAGGAAACGAATTGCCTCAATTTTCAACCTTGAACTTCAACGATATTCATCGCGTAGATACTGACATGCAACCGGTTGTGGAAGAGGCGCTACAAGAATACGGCATTGAAGATTTGGTTATCATTACGCGTTCGAATAAACGCGCGAATTTGTTCAATCAACAGGTTCGTTCTCGAATTTTAGGTAACGAGGAAGAGATCAATTCAGGAGATCGAATGATGGTTTTGAAGAATAACTATTTCTGGCTCGATGAAAAAGAATCGAAGGAAGTGGGCTTCATTGCCAACGGAGATATTTTGAATATTCATCGCATAAAATCATTCGAAGAACGAGGTGCTTTCAGATTCTGCAAGGCCATTGTGAAAATGGCCGACTATCCTGAAATGCCCGAGATGGAAGTCATTCTTTTATGCACCACCATTTGGGAGGAATCAGCGCAATTGTCAAAAGCGAAGATGCAAGAACTCTGGCAGGTGTGTGCGCTTGATTATCCAGATGCATCCACTGTTGGACAGTTGCGAAAGCTTCTTCAAAAAGATCCGTATTACAACGCTCTTCACGTGAAGTTCGCTTATGCAATTACCTGTCACAAAGCGCAAGGTGGACAATGGCCGTGTGTGTTTGTAGATCAAGGATATCTTACCGATGAGATGGCTGGATTGGAATTGAATCGATGGTTTTATACAGCGTTGACCAGGGCGCAGAAAGAAGTCTATCTTGTCGGATTTCAAGAAAAATTAATAGTCGAAGAAGAGCGGAATTTATTTTGAAAGTTTGAAGAACATTTCAATTTCTTCGGGCGTTTTCGGTTTTGCAGCAATACGCATGTTTTTATCTAGAATGAAGAAAGCCGGAGTCTTTGTAACTCGAAAGTCTTTTGCTCCTTTCGATTCCCATCCTTTCATTCCACATAAATTGGTGAAGGTGAATTCTCTTTCGGTTACCGCTTGTTTCCATGCGTTCACATCGTTGTCTACCGAATAACCCACGAAAGCAATTTTCTTTGCTGCATAATCTTTACTCAGCTTTGCAATCTTCGGGGCTTCCGTTTTGCAATGGCTACACCAGCTGCTCCAAAAAATGAGTAGTGTGTATTGATTTGAAGCACATGTTTTCTTCAAATCAAAGGCAACATTGTTCATATCGTTCGCGGTGATATTCGGAGGAGTTTTCCCAACGCTAACACGCTCAATGCTTTCAGCGTTTCGCTTAATGACGTTCGAGAAATTATCGTCGCCGCACGATTCGTCGTTAATGAAATTATCCATGAGATAAAGCGTAATGTTTTCCATTCCGCTTTCATAAAATCCGGTGAGCATTTCATTCAACACATACTCATACACACGATCGTTGGCGTGCGCTTTTTCGGTAAGAAGTCCAATGCAATCAATGAATCCGCTTTCGGTTCCTTTACTGAATTGACGCATGAAACTTTGAATGCGGTCGTTCAAGACTGTCGTGTGAACCACGCGTTCATCGCTGAAGTCTAGGTTGTCCCAATAATGTGCTTTGTCTTTTGAAGGCTCACGTTTCCAATCAATCAATTGCGAAACGAACGACGTTTTTGTTGTTTGCTTTTCTCGCTGAATACACTCTAATTGATAAGCATTGAAGGAAGCTTCTAATGCGGTTAATTCTTTTTCTGCAGTGGTGTCTTTGTCTTTTTTCCAGCGAATATTCAACGCCTTTTTCTTCTGAGTAAATTCGTTTTCCTTCTTCACGTATTCATTCCAAAGTAAATTTCTGTTCCCTTTGGTGCACGAAATTCCATTGTCCCAACGAACGCCTTGAATGGCGAATACTGTCTCTAACTCAGCATTGTCAATGGCTATAATAGCCATGTTCGATGGGGTTAGACCGAGCGAGTAGAGTCCTTCGCCGTAGTTCCCTTTGAATTTAAAAGTGTTGTTTTGAATGGTGGTTGAATCGGCTACATCGAGCGTGCGTCCTGTGGTTTTCCACAAGCGAACCGCTGTTCCGTTCGGATAAGTGGCTGCTCCAGAAATAAGGTGAGATTGGGCAAAAACCGCAACGCTGCAGAGGAGTATTGAAAGGAGTAATAATGTTTTTCTCATCGTGAAATTTCTAAAACAAAAATAACACCAACTTTAATAGCTTTGTTCGGATATGCGAGAATCTATACTTTTAAAGTACGATGTGGCCACGGAAGAGGAGCTGGAAGAGTTCCTTTACACTGCTGCTTTTGAAGAGGCGAAGCTCTTTCGTTCGCGCATGGGTGTGCGTTTGCTGCGCCGAAAGCATGTGAAGAAAATTGAGGAATGGTCAAGCGATATTACACTCGGATTGAATGTGGAAGAGGTTATATTTTCTCAGGCGATTTGGGTTGAAGGAAATTCGTGGTTGGAGAATCTGCGTGCTTTAGAAGCAGCGATTAGTCTTGGATTCAGGCAGATCTTTCAGGCGAGCGGGGTGTATGAGATGCACTTCGCGTTGGAAGGATTGGAGCGAGCCGTGACCACTTGGGAAGATTTTTTGTTGAAGTCAGATTTGGAGTTGTTGGAAGAACCGGTTCACTCGAAAGAAGAATTGAACACAGCAGAAGCTATTCAATTTTTGTTGAAGGGGGAAGAGGCGAGTGCTTTGAAATTATTTCGAAAGGAAAAAACAAGGCTAAGTGCCTTCATTAAATAATTACGAATTGAAAACCTTTTCGAAATAAGATTGTTGGAAGAGTATGAAAATGTCTGATGTCCGAGTTTCGTGGCTTTCCGTAGCATTCATTGCTTTGGGAACCATGACTTCCATATACTTGATTTCGCAGTTGAAGTTCGATTATGATTTCGAAGACTTTTTCCCGAAGAACGATCCTGAGACAGAGTATTACATGGAGTTCCGAAAATCATTCGAAACCGACAATGACTTTTTCTTTGTCGCGCTCGAAAACGACGGAAGCATTTTCGATTCTACTTTTCTTTCTCACGTTGATTCGTTAACGAAAAAATTACAAGCCATTCCAAATGTGGAAGAGTGCGTGGGACCAACATCGCTCATGACGTATGCTGTGGATCCTTTGTTCGGCGGTGTGTTTGAGACGCCTTTGCTTTCTGCTAATTCAGTTCAATCGTTTAAGCAAGACTCCATTGCTATCTGGAATTCTCCGTCCTACGTAGGTGTATTTTTCGCAAGCGATGGAAGGTCCGTTGCCATTAACATGAAGCACAAGCAAATGTTAAGTAAGGAAAAGTGCGACGAACTTTCGAAAAACATTCAAGACGAAGTCAATAAATTTCAATTTAAAAAGTCTCACGTTATTGGTCGCGCCCTCGGACAGACGCTTTATGTAGAGCTCATGATTAAAGAGTTGGCGCTCTTCATTTCAATCAGTTTAGTCCTCACCACCATCTTCTTGTTCATCGCTTTCCGAAGCGGCTGGGGAATTATCATTCCGACAACCGTTGTGTTACTGAGCATTATCTGGACGCTCGGATTCTTGAAAATCATGGGTAAAGATTTA
>JBIKZA010000073.1:0-9959 GCA_044354975.1 Flavobacteriales bacterium | reverse complement strand
TTGCAATGTCCATCATTGGAAACCCGTATTGCTATTCTTCGCAAGAAGATGTATGCAGATGGAATTGATCTTCCAGACGAGGTTGTTGAGTACTTGGCGTACAGCATTACCACGAACATTCGCGAACTAGAAGGAGCTTTGATCTCTTTGATTGCACAATCTTCATTGAACAAGAAAGCGATTACGCTTGATCTTGCCAAGCAGATGATTGACAAGTTCGTGAAGAACACCGCTCGTGAGGTTAGCATTGATTATATCCAGAAGGTTGTGTGTGATTACTTCGACTTACCTATTGAGTTGTTGAAGAGCAAGACACGCAAGCGCGAGATTGTTCAGGCTCGTCAGATTGCGATGTACTTCGCGAAGAAGATGACCAAGAGCAGTTTGGCAAGTATTGGTGCTCATTGCGGCGGAAAAGACCACGCAACGGTATTGCACGCTTGTCGCACGGTGAACAACCTACAAGAAACCGACAAACACTTCAGAAAATATCTTGAAGATTTAGAGAAGAAATTAAGCATTGCTTAAATCGCTTTTCCTTTTGACCTTTCACGAAGTAAATCTTCCACCGGAATAATTACCTAAACAACAGTGAAGCCGCTTTCGAGCGGCTTTTTTGTTTCTTGAGCATTCTCCCCCACCTCCAGTGGGGGCATTTCGGATGCCGCTCGCAGAGCGAGCTCGAGTATAGTTCCTTAACAAAGTTCCAATTATGAAATAGGAATTACGAAGTAGGAATAAAATCTTCGATTTTCCAATTATGAAGTTCCTAAACAAGAAGTCCGGCAGAAACAATCCCCAACAACACCATTACAAACTTCTTCCAGTTGAAAGCATGACCTTCTTCGCTTTCGAAAAGAATAATGGTGGATACGTGAAGCAAGATTCCGATTAACACGCCTATCATTGCCGTGTACCACCAGCCATCGACATCCCAGCCTTGTGAATCGACGAACAGATGGAACGCTGCTCCTAATGGAGCTATGCAAGCGAAAAGAACCAATAAGAACCACGCTTTTGCTTTCTTCACTCCGGCATGCAAAAACAACGAGGCCAAGACAAATGCCTCCGTGATCTTGTGCATGGAAATTCCCAACAACAACGGATTGTTGTGATCGTGATGCTCGTGTCCGTGAGCCGCGGCGGTAACATCTTCCGCATGCACGTGCGCGTCTGCGCCAAACGGCATGCCTTCAATGAACGCGTGAATCCACAAAGATGCCATGACCAAGAATAAGAAAGATCCTGAAATGTGATCGTGCGTGTGCGCATGTCCGTGCTCTACGCCGTGAGAGAAAAAGTCTAAAATGACTTGAAGTAAAAATCCAGCTATGACAAACCAACCCGCATATTCCCAGTCTGAATGATACAATTCAGGAAACAAATGCAACACCGTTAATCCCAACAAATAAGCGGCACTGAATGAGAGTAAAAGCTTCAACCATTGGTTGTTTTTCATCTTCCACAACAACGCCAACGCTCCTCCTAACATAGACGCGCCAAATAGTGACAATACCGAAACCCAAAATGAACTTTCCATTACTTCGAACAAATAATTATGCATCGATCTGAGTTCATCAAGTCAAACGACCCCAACTCATAATCGCCGTATGTGTTAATATTTTTAAATCCAATTACCTCAAACATTTCAACCAATTGCTCCTTCGTGAACAACGCTACCGATTCTTGAAAATCCATGCGCGCCGATTCCTTCTGAATACGAATGTGCTTAATCACTCGGTTGTTGGCTATCTCTTTAGTTATGTGAAACTCGGCGCCTTCTTTTAACACCTTGCGATCTTCGGTACCAGCAGCGCGAACCTTTTCAGCATTGAAAAAATCGAAGACGAAAACACCGTTGTCTTTCAAATGCTCATAAATACGTTGAAGCATTTCAATATGCTCTTCCGTTGTTGCAAAATAGCCGAAACTCGTGAAGAGGTTCACTACGCAATCGAATCGCTCATGCAATTCAAAATTCCTTGCATCTGCATTGTGAAATTTGGTGTTTTCTAAATTTCTTGACTTCGCTTCTTCTAGGCTTTTTTCACTAATATCAATCCCGACCACGTTATAAGAATTCTCGCTAAACACTGCGCTGTGCCTTCCATTCCCACAACACACATCCAACACACTTGCACTCTCTGGCAGATTCAATTTTTCAATTAGCCTCAAAATAAAAGTTTTGGCTTCCTCTCCTGATCTGTGTGCATATAATTCGCGGTAAAAGGGAGAATCGAACCACGATGCAAACCACTCCTTGGTGTTGTCCATAACAATTTTTCGAAAACAAATATACTCCCTTAATTTTGCTTCAAAGAATTTTCTATCTTGCACCTATGAATTCAATCGTCCGTGAGGCTTCGCCTAAATCTCCGCATGTGCATTTCAATGCCGTTGGAGGCATTTTAGAATTGAAAGGAAGATCTATTCCTGAAAATGCATTGGACTTCTATAAACCACTTATCGAGTGGATGGGTGAATGGGTGAAAGCGAGTCCTGCGAAAACAGAATTCCATGTTCATCTTGAATATTTCAATACGAGTAGTTCGAAATGCTTGCTCGACTTGTTCCGCAAGCTTGAGCCGCTCGGCGACAATGCAACAGTTTTGTGGCACTACGAATCAGATGATGATGACATGTTGGAAGCCGGAGAAGATTACGAAGCTATCTTGTCTGTTCCTTTCCGTATGGTGAAGGTGTAAAGTTTCGCCAGTTTGTTCATTCCATCGAACAACAACACCAATAGCATTAGCAAAGTCATCAGCCAGATCACAACGGTATTGGCGAGAGGTGTATCCACATACTTTCCACTTTCCTTCCCTCCTAACCATTTCTTCGGTGCATAGAAATGCGATTTGAAAAACGACGTTCCTGGATTCGGTAAAAAGTAAATCGGATTCGCTTTGCGAACTAACGCGTTTTCAGTCACCACAATTTTCTTCACGTCGTTCTTCGCTGTAACGAACTCTTCCAACGATTCATTCGAATAATTGTCCATGTCTGACTGATAAGCCATCTGCTTCTCGTCGGTATCTCTTAACGATAGAAGCCAATTCTCTTTTGCTTCATTCAAGTTGTTGTAACGATCAATGAGGTTCGATTCATAATTCCCCAAGACACTCAGCAACGTATCTCTAGAAGCCAAGCCATTCGCAGCAATCTGTTCAGTGGCCCATTTCATTTCAGAAGAACTATCCGAGCGTTTCGCAAATTCATTCTTCATCAGTTCAAAATTGGTGGTTGAATTCGGCTTGTCCCAGTTGTTCAGTTGATTGCGCATTTCAACCACCCAAAAATCTTTTTCCCAAGTTAGCGTTTTCAATTGCACGTCGGTTTCAAACACGCGTGAAGTAAAAGCGTTGTTGCAATATTGCTCTACCGCTAACGCTTCATACGCCCAGCGACTAGCCATTGCATTTCCAACCCAAGACACCTCACCTTCTGTTACCATAGACTTTTGCAGTCTGTCGAAACGCACAATGACTCCGCTGAACAACAACTGCGGAATAATGAGAATTGGTATTAGTATGTAGATCACTTTCGCGCTGTTGAATGTGGCGCTAATGTTCAGTCCCAATACATTCGCGAAACAGGCTGTGCTGAAAAGAATGAGCCAATAAGGCCAAAACATACCCTGAATCTCAAGAATGGAATTTCCAATAAGAACATACGACGCAGTTTGAATGGCCGAGATTAAAAACATGAGTCCAACCTTTGAGAATAAGTAACTGTTCTTATTCAAATTCAAATATTTCTCGCGCTTTAGAATCTTCTTGTCTTTAATAATCTCTTCCGAGCTAATTGTTAATCCCATGAACAGCGCCACTACAACAGTAATAAACAAATACTGCGGCAGATTCACGTTTTCACGAAAAACGTAATTATCTTTTTCCGAATACTTAATGAACCAACTAAGTAAGAACGCCAACAAAGGCGCTTCTAACAGATTCACAATAAGGTATTGCTTATTGGTAATTTTCCCCAACACATCGCGCAGCAAGAATACTTGAAATTGTTTGAATGCGCTAGGTAAATTGCTTGCTGCCAATTTCTTTTCAGACTCTGCATTCTTCACCTCATCCTTCATGCGCGTGTCTTGCTCGGGCGCACACATGACATTGTAGAAATTGTTCCACTCTTGCGAAGTAATGCGTCGTTGCTGCGTTTCATTTCCGTAATCGTCGAGCACCTTCGCTTCAATAATGTTGAAGAGTTGTTCCGGATTTACATTTCCACAATGTGAACAACGACTTTCGTCTATGTTCACCTGATTCACCAATTTCTTGAAATAGAAAATACTGTCGATCGGATTTCCATAATAGATCGGCATTCCGCCTTGATCCAACAAAAGCAATTGATCGAACAGGTTGAAAATGTCGCTGCTAGGTTGATGAATCACCACGAAGATGAGTTTCCCGCGAAGCGTTAATTCCTTCAACAGATCCATGATGTTCTCTGAATCTCGACTGGAAAGTCCGCTTGTGGGTTCATCTACAAAAAGCACCTCGGGTTCACGCATTAACTCGAGAGCAATGTTCAAGCGCTTGCGCTGTCCACCGCTAATGGTTTTATCCAGCACGTTTCCAACACGAAGATCTTTGCAATCTGAAAGTCCAACATCTTGAAGCGTTCGCAAAACCATCTTTTGTAATTCCAACTTCGACTTGCCTGTAAAAAGCAGTTGCGCGTTGAAATACAAATTTTGAAACACCGTTAATTCTTCAATTAAAATATCATCTTGAGAAACATATCCCATCAGGTGTTTCAGCGATTCTTTCTTGTTGAAAATACTTTTCCCGTTAATAAGCACATCGCCATTTTTCGGACGAGTGTTTCCGTTCAGAATATTCAACAGTGTTGATTTTCCCGAACCACTTCCACCCATAATACCAATTAAGTTTCCCGAAGAAGCCCTGAAACGCAATGTTTCCAGTGCTTTTTTTCCATTTGGAAAATCATGAGAAATCGCATTGCAAAGAAAATCTATTCCATCTAAATTCTCAGAAGCCAAGAACGAATGCAATACATCGCTGTAAAAAACAGGCTTGCTCTTTGCTCCGCGAATGGAAGATCCCGAAGAAAAAGAATTCACCGAATTTGGAGTAATAGAACTTCCGTTCAACTTCAATTCGTCGGTTCCTAAATAGCGGAAGAAAAATAAATTCTCTTCCGGAATGCGAAAGAATACGAGATCTCCGGAAGGCAAATGACTATGCTCTTGCCCATCGGTGTTTCGCATGCAAAAGAAATAATCGGAAGTTTCAATCTCCTTTGAATGGACAAAATGAATAATGGCCATCCGCGTCTTTTCGTCAATATGAAAAGCATCGGCCACTGTATACAAGAATTCGAGGTCTTGCTGCGTTTGCTCTTTATTCGTAAAAACGAATTCCACCAAACGGACAAATACAAGATAGCGTTCGTGGTGATTTAAAGAAGTATGAATTTCTTCACACAAGCGAAGCACCTTCACGCTTGTCATAGACGTGTGCTTCTCGACATTCGCTTTAGGCTTGTGATATAGGGCTACGTATTTCTTGTAATCTTCAAGAAACTCTTGAATTTGCTGCTGACTTAACCGATTCCCTAAGAAAAGTGAAACCACCTCTGAGCCATTGGTTTTATTATCGCCCGAGATAATGGCGAATAACTTTAACAGGGCTTGCAGAATGGAAGAGTTCATTGTGTGTATTCAGAATGCAAGAAACACATTTTGGGGGAATGAAGGGATGAAGTGAAGTGGAAGTTTTCAACCTAGGAACTGTGTAATTCCTACTTCGTAATTGGAAAATCGAAGATTTTATTCCTACTTCGTAATTCCTATTACATAATTCCTACTGCGTAATTGGAATTGAATTATTGAGAGACAGTCGAAGACATTCGTGGCTATGCCACATTCGTTGCTTCGCAACATTCGCCTTCGGCTTAATTACAACTACCGTTGTAATCGTAGCACCCTTTCCAATCCCCATTGTTATTGCCAGCGATATCTGCACTGAAGGTGAAAGGACCGCCAATCATACGCGGAGAATCTTGATTTACGCGGAAGTTTCCGTTGGCGTAATCGCAGAAGTACGGAGATTGGTTGTTCACCATACTTTCCCAAACGTTACCGTCGTCTGAGACATCTTCGTCGGTATCGACCAAACAGTATTTGAATTGCACTTGTTGAAGTTCGGGATCTTTGAGGTCTACTACGAATTCACTGAAGTCGCTGAGTGTGGCGTTGTTTCCCCACATAATGCAATTTCGGAAGAGGCAATTCGTGAGGGTTCTGGTTTGAATGTTTTGATTAATGTCTTCGTAATAGTTCGTCAGATAGAATGCTGGCGAAGTGCGATTGCCGTTGTTCCAATAGTTCGCGAAGGTGCAATTGTCGAACTGATAGGTTCCTCCAACGCTCAGGTTGGCGCAGCTTTGAGCGCAATTGGTTACCAATAAATTATTTCCATAAATGGAAGAACCTTGGGCGAATAACCCCACTCCGGACATGTTATCGATCTTCGTGTTGGTGACTGAAAGTGCGAATCCGGTTGCGCTTGTATTTCCAAGAGTGTCTACCTGAATACCCATTCCACCGTTTTTGATTATAGCGTAATTGATAGAACTTGAGTTACATTGGTAGAGCCAAATTCCTCCGCGGGTAACGGAATAGATCCCCGGTCCGACTCCGGTTTCAATTTGCACATCGTACTGAATGCCCCATTGTCCGGGCAGTGTGGCGTAGTCAGCTTCTAACCTATCTCCTTCAAACACCACTTCGTTGTTCAAGCTGCCTTGAATATTCAAAGAGCCTTTGTAGACGAAGAGTCCTGATTTCGCATGGACGTACACGTGTGTTCCTTCGTTAATGGTAAGGTTGCATCCTTCGTCTACCGCAACAATTCCGTAGATGACATGCGGTTTGTCGTTGTTCCAAATTGCACCGCATGGCAAGACATAGAGTTCGTTCTGCGTAGTTCCTCCGTGGAAATACGCATCTTGTCCCCAAGCGGCCAACTGCACCACTTGGTTGTTTCCGTTGGTGTTGAATAAGATTTGATCTTCAATGACGTACGGTGTGTTCGAGTTCGTTGGATCTACGGTTACTTCAACAAAAATGAAAAGGCTGTCTCCAGCTTCGAGGAATACATTTTCAAAGTGCGTCCCGTTATCTCCGTTAACGTTTATACGGAATTGCGAGTTCGTCCCTCCCGCCAGGTCAATGGTTCCAATCTGAATGGCTTGCGCGTTATTGTTATACACCTTTACAATTTTCGTCACACTACCTATGGTGGTGAAGACCGTATCGAAAAGCAACGTATCGGTCGAGAACTCAATCTTAGCAGAAGAGTCGGTCGTAATCTCGTCACGTCGGCATGAAGACACGAAAACGATTACTGCGGTGATTAGAAAAAAGAAGAGGCTTTTTTTCATGAGGCAAAGATGGTTCAAGGAACGAGTATTCGCAAGTGATATTGCTTCTAAAAGGGAAGAGACGGTAAGAAGAGGTAAGAGAGGGGAAGATATTATTCCTCCCTTTGGCTATCGGTATTCGTAATTTATTCAACGTCTTAGACCCTCGTTGCTTGCAACCCTCGTCCGTAGAACCCTCGCAACGCCAATTGCCCTCGCAAAGCATTTAGCATTGGCATAAACACGCATAACAGTTTCTTGACAATCTAAACCCCATCCTCTAATTTTATTTTTGAAATTAAAATCAATTACTTACCTTTGGCGTTAGTAACGTCACGCGTTACCATGATAAAATCATTTGGAAATAGAAGTACTGAACGAATTTGGAATGGAGAATTCAACAGGGCGTTCTCTGCTGAAATTCAGGAGACAGCGAGAAGGAAACTTCGAATGTTGAATAGCTCTTCGGATATTATTGACCTTAGAGTTCCTCCATCAAATAAGTTGGAAAAACTGAAAGGGAATCTTAAAGAATTCTATTCCATTCGCGTAAATAATCAGTGGCGAATAATTTTCAAATGGCAAGGAAATAATGCGTATCAAGTTGAGTTAATTGATTATCACAAATGAAAAAACTAAAAAACATCCATCCAGGAGAAATCTTACTGAAAGAGTTTTTAGAACCGCTGGAAATAAGCTGCTATCGTTTGGCGAAAGATCTCGGTATTCCTCAAACACGCGTTTCTTCCATTGTGAATGGCACACGTCGAATTACCGCCGACACCGCACTTCGCTTATCTCTCTATTTTGGAAACTCACCGAAATTCTGGCTATCACTTCAAGATGACTTCGATATTGAAGAAGAACTGCGATTGAAGAAGAAAGATTTCGGACAAATAATCAAATTTGATAGTCGAATAAAAAACAATACTAAAGGCCTACCAACTAAAACACTTTTTCCAAAAAAGTTAGAAAAAGCAAACAAACTACTTCAAAGAGTCGGGGTGCCAGAAGTTCCAATTACGAAGTAGAAATTACGAAGTAGGAATAAAATCTGCGATTTTCAAATTACAAAGTTCCCACCTCCGTTCCTTCAGAACTCACCTTCACACTGTACTTCTTCCCTCTAAACAATACGTTGAACGTATAGCTCTTCCACTGCGCCGGAAGCGTTCCATTAAATACCAATTCTCCGTTCTTCACGCGCATTCCGCCAAATCCCATGGTGATCGCCATCCAAGTGCCGGCCATGGAAGTAATGTGAAGTCCTTCGTGTGCTTCGTGATTGTAATCGTCAATGTCTAAACGCGAGGTGCGCAAATACATCTCATACGCTTTTTCGCTGTAGCCAAGTTTAGCGGCAAGGATCGAATGGACGCACGGAGAAAGACTGCTTTCGTGAACAGTTTTCGGTTCGTAGAAATCGAAGTTCGCTTTCAATTGCACATCTGAAAAGTCATCTTCAAAAAAGAAAAAACCTTGAAGAACATCGGCTTGCTTAATGAAGATGCTGCGCAAGATGCGATCCCAACTCCAATGCTGATTAATAGGACGCTCAGCAGGATCAAGATCGTGAATACTCAACTGCTCCTTGTCCATGAATCCATCCTGTTGCAAAAACACTTCGGTTCCTTCCAACTTCCCGAAATACATCTTCTCTGCTTTCAACACCCAATCAGCCGCTTCTTCCACAAAGTTCAAATGCATCTTATCGCATTTGCTCTTGAACAACTCCGCATTCTCCGCCTGAACCTTCTCTCCCACTTCCTTCGCATACTTCATGCACCAGGCCGCGAAATAATTCGTGTACCAGTTGTTGTTAATGTTGTTCTCGTATTCATTCGGACCCGTAACACCAAGCATGACATACGCTTGCTTCGCTTCCGACCAATTCACACGCTGCGCCCAGAAACGCGCAATACCCACCAACACATCAATGCCGTATTCACCCAAATGCGCTTCGTCGCCCGTGTACTTCACGTAGTTATAAATCGCATAAGCAATGGCTCCGTTTCTATGAATCTCCTCGAACGTAATCTCCCACTCGTTGTGACATTCCTCTCCGTTCATGGTCACCATCGGATACAACGCCGCTCCGTTCTTGAAGCCAAGCTTCGCAGCATTCTCAATGGCTTTGTCTAACTGATTGTATCTGTAAACCAACAACTGCTTCGCCACATGCGAATCGCGCGTGCTCTGATAAAAAGGCATGCAATACGCTTCCGTATCCCAATAGGTACTTCCGCCGTACTTCTCGCCGGTGAAGCCTTTAGGGCCAATGTTCAAGCGTGAATCTTGACCCGTGTATGTTTGATTCAAATGAAAAATATTGAAGCGAATGCCTTGCTGCGCTTCATCGTCTCCTTCAATTACAATGTCTCCCAACTCCCATACTTTCGCCCACGCTGCAACATGCGCAGCGCGCAATGCATCGTATCCTTCAGCCGCTGCGGCTTGCGCTGTGTGCACAGCAGCAGTCGACAACTTTTCATTCGCTTCATTCAACGAGCTTACAATCCCCACATACTTTTCAATGGTAACGGTATTGTTCGCTTCCACAC
>JBIKZA010000072.1:0-9969 GCA_044354975.1 Flavobacteriales bacterium | reverse complement strand
AAATTATTTCAAACAAGTAGTAAAAAAACTCATAAGCTGTGGCCAATTTCTTCGCGCGCTTCAGCTCTTTTTTACATTCTTCGAAAAGTCCTTTTTTGTGAAGAATATCAACATTCTTTAATGCTTGCTTCAAGACACTTCGAACAGTGCTTTCGCCGTGGTAAGAGCGCAGAGCTTTCAAAATGAGTTTGAATAAGTGATTTTTTTCTGACGGAAGATGTTTTAAGAAAAGTTCTCCTTTGAACGACTCTTTCACAAAATCTTCGTCATAATGATCCATTTTTTCAAGTAAATCAAAAAGTCGAACGTAGTTCTTCTCGCCCGCTTGCAACGAGCTTTGTAACTTGAAAAAACGCTTTTCACTCTTGGTCAGAGAGCGAACCAGATCAAAAAGATCGTGGGTTGGTTTCATACTTGCAGTTTGGTTGGTTGGCTAACAAAGCGGTTTCAATTCTCTGTCGCTATTACTTAGACACCATCAATTTGAAAAAGGTTGTTTCATGAAATTGGAATATATTGCAGACATGAATTTGCTTAACTTGAATAGAATATTTTTAATTGCTCTTTGCTCAATTATATCTTTTCCTTCTTTGGGGCAAACGAATTGCTCGCACAAACATTCGCACAAGGACCTATCTAACAGCAACAGTCGATGCGATACTTTAGATATTGTTGACACCTATGTCTATCTCGACTTCACGAATTTTTCAAGTAACACTATTCGTGGCTATGCAGACATAACGATTTCTCCGATAATGACTAGTGTACCTCAATTGCATTTGGATCTTGAAGGATTAACAGTTGATTCGGTTTTTGTGAATTCCAATTCCGCTTCCTTTACGCATGTTGGTCCTGATTTATTTATTGAATTACCGAGTCTTGCGTCTTGGGTGAATTTCACAACTCGAATATATTATCACGGTAATCCTATTCAAGATGCTAGTTGGGGCGGATTTTATTACAGCGGTGGCTATGCCTACAACATGGGTGTGGGTATGGATGCGCTTCCGCATAATTACGGTCGAGTTTGGTTTCCATGCTTCGACAATTTCAGAGAGCGCTGCACGTATACGATTCAGACTTTAACCGATGGCGGAAGAACTTCGTATTGTGGAGGTATTCGTTCATCTGTAGAAAATGTCGGCGGAGATTCTTTGCTTACCACTTGGAATTTACTGCAACCGGTCCCCTCCTACTTAGCCAGCGTCGCTGTTGCGAACTATACCCATGTTGAAGACGAATTCCTTTCATTAAGTGGAAATACCCGCCCTATCTGGCTTGCAGCGAAGGCGGCGGACACATTGGACATGAAGAACAGTTTTGTGAATTTGCACGATGCACTTGGTGCGTTCGAAACGAAATATGGAAACTATGCTTTCGATAAAGTGGGATTCACGGTTGTCCCTTTTACCGGTGGCGCCATGGAACACGCCACCAATGTTGCCTATCCGTTGTTCGCCGTAGACGGAACGCTCAATTACGAAACACTTTATGCCCATGAACTCAGTCACCATTGGTGGGGCGATTTAATCACATGCGAGACGGCAGCAGACATGTGGATCAACGAAGGTTGGGCTTCCTACAGCGAGCGAATCTTCACAGAGTGGTTGTATGGAAACGATGCCTACAATACTTCCATTCGAAATAATCATAGAGACGTCTTGTTGAATGCGCCGCGCAACGATGGTGGATATTTCCCGTTAAATGCTATTCCCGAAAACATCACTTACGGACAAACCGTTTACAACAAAGGAGCAGATGTTGCGCATTCGCTTCGTGGATTTATGGGCGATGAAAATTTCTTTCAGGCCATTCACGACTTAATGACGCAGTACCAATTCAATACGTTGAATTCCGTTCAGATGCGCGATTTTTTTCAAGCATATACAACGGAAGATCTCTCTGAATTCTTCAACGGATGGGTGTTTCAACAGGGGTATCCAGATTTTAGGTTGAAGGGATTCAGCTATACCACACAATTTATAGGTTACGAATTGAATATTCACGTGGACCAATACCTCCATCACAATTCAGCCTACTTAAACAACATCCCGTTGGAAGTCACTGTGATGGATTTTCAAGGAAATACAGACACTGTGCTCATGCACTTTTCTGGAGAATCGAGCACGGCAACAGCCACAGTCTTGTTCGAACCTGCACATGTCATGTTGAACAGAGCTGACAACTTGCATTACGCAACGCTTGCCGATGAGGCTTGGAATTCAACCACAGGTTCACACGATTTAACTTTCGCGAATTTTGAATACGATGTGAATGATTTAGGGGTTATGGATAGCATTTTCGTTCGAGCGGAAATGCACTTGACTTCAGCGGACAGAGTCGCTGCTATTCCATTTACCGATTACATTATTTCTCCGGATAGATACTGGCATGTGAACACCTACGCCAACGAAACCACTTCAACCAAAATGACTTTAAGATTCAACGGATCGGCTACTGCGACAAGTGCTTTGGATACTTCGTTGTTTCAGTTGGTTCAGCAATATGGTATGGACGAAAGTAATATGGTGTTGCTTTTTCGCGCGAGTGGATTTGACTCTTGGAGTGAGGCAAGCAATTCAACACTCATTACTTCAGGCAGCACTACCAATTGGAACGGACGCTTTGAAGTATTAAATCCGCTTCCTGGGGACTATGCCTTCTCCTTTCATTCTGGAATAATTTCGGTGGAAGAAAATGCGCACCCTTCCCTTCCATTTATCATTACCGACAGCGCTATTTCACATCTGAATTTTAGTGGGAAATATTCCCTTACCAATACAAGTGGACAGTTATTGTTGAAGGGAAAAGTTACAAACGGAATGCAGATTGATATTTCGAATTATGCGGAAGGAATTTACTTCTTGGAACTGAACAGTGTAACGTACAAAGTGTTTTTGAAATAATATGGAAACACCATCTTCTTTTTCAACACGAAGAGAATGGCTCTTTATCTTCTTAGCAGGGCTTTTCATTACGAATGCCATTACCGCTGAATTAATTTCGAGCAAGCTCATTCAAATACCCATACAAATTGGAAATTGGAAGCACAACTTCATCACCATTGTAGGAGTGTTGCCTTGGCCTATTGTGTTTTTACTAACCGATACGTTGAATGAATTTTATGGTGAAAAGGCGGTGCGACGGTTGTCTTGGATAACCACCATTCTAATTGGATACTGTTTTATTATTGTGCTTTTAGCCCTTCAAATACCTGCTGTTCCAGGCATTGGAGTGAGTGATGAACAATTCGGGGCGGTGTTCGGACAAGCGCCTTGGATTATGATTGGAAGTATTGCGGCTTTTTTGATTTCGCAATTGTTGGATGTTACAATCTTCCATTGGATTAAAAGCAAAACAGGGAATAATCACATTTGGTTACGTAGTACAGGAAGCACCGTTGTTTCTCAAATGATAGACACCATCGTTGTTTTGTACATCGGATTTGTCCTTCCGGGAAAAATGGATTGGAACACCTTTGCTGAAGTAGCTCCTACCAATTATTTATTGAAGATGGGAATTGCTGTTGCTCTAACACCCCTGATTTATGCGGTGCATGCGGGCATTCGAAAGTTTATCTAAGTAATCCTTTTCCGAATTCAATTTTCATTCCGGTTGAAATAATAATACCGGTAGATTTAAAGTCTATTGGGGAAGCTAAGATTTTTGCCAGGGCAAAATGCTTCGCGAGGGTCCAAAGGACTTTACTTTAGGTAAGAAAGGTTAAGAGAAGGGAAGATAATCGGGTCGAAATATTTTCCGCCCGTGTTATGCGCGTGCGCTAGCAATGAAATAATAATCGGTGGTGTTGTTGAAGCTGTTTTCGAAATCATGTCCAGACAGGGGTTTGTTGTTAGAGATGAAATCTTGTAACGTGAAAACATTCAAACCTATTTCGTTCGAGAGAAAAGAATGCAATTCCAACGGATTGGTGTCGTAGAAATCACTTGCCCCTTTTCCGCATTCGAAGAGAATGGTTGGCTTGTGGGCTGTAAGCAAATTCTTTGCTCCTTTCAATACTCCGAACTCGGCACCTTCCACATCGATCTTCACGAAGTGAATGGGCGTTGTGGTTGGAATAACATCATCGAGCAATTTCTTCTCAACGGTGATCTCTTCAATTTCCGGATTGTCGATGTCATACCTGCGACGCTTGATGCCGCTGTATGCCGGAGCATTCTTCACCCATTGAAACGTTGTTTCTCCGGATGAATTTGATAAAGCGTAGGGGAAAATAGCCGCTCTGTTCTTGTATTTCGCACTGAGTAGATTAAATAGCGAAGGAATGGGTTCAAACGCGAAGTGCTTTCCTTGCGGAGCAAGCTTCAACATCTAGTTCAGCATCTCTCCTTTGTGACAGCCAATGTCTATGCAGTTGAAGTTGGATTGAATGCCCTCTTTCATAATGCGACGCGTAAGTCTATCGTATTTCAAATTTTTTGTTAAATCGAAATGAAGAAATATCAAGAGTTCTCTTACTGCGTCTTTGATCTGGCTCACACTAATTTTTTTCTAAAAATAAGAAACAATTCCAATGAAATTGGTAGAATGTTCTGGAGATATTTATGTCTGCAACG
Source organism: Flavobacteriales bacterium (assembly GCA_044354975.1). GTDB lineage: Bacteria > Bacteroidota > Bacteroidia > Flavobacteriales_D > Sanyastnellaceae > CAIZGX01. Next base: position 5,392 of record JBIKZA010000072.1, on the reverse strand, counting down.
AATTAACTTGTTCGTAATGATGTTTGCACCAAAAAAGTATAAAACATGAAAATCAAATTATTCAAAAGTCTAATAAGTATTGCACCTTTTTCCTGCCAAATTGAATTATTTTTGTCACCAGTCATGAGATTCGTTGTTCTTAGCTGCTTTGCAACTTTTATGTTTAGGCGTAAAAAATAAACTGACAGTTGGGTTGTTTTTGTGCTAAAAGTAAGCTAGTTTCAGAAAATTCTCTTGATTTAAACTTAAGTAAAATGAATAGTTTTTTCGATTTAAATATTCAATTATGTTCCGCTATTTCTGAAAAAGAAATGGAAGAGCTATTTGATAGATTATGGCCTATATGCAGAAGTATAAGTGGCGATGGATTGCGAGAGTCGTTTAAAATTCTGCAAGAGATAATTCCACTTGAGTTAAAAGAATACAATACGGGCACTCAGGTCTATGATTGGGAAATTCCAAAGGAGTGGAATATTAAAGACGCCTACATAATTACCCCAACTGGTGAAAAGATATGTGATTTTAAACTCAATAATTTACACATTGTAAATTATAGTATGCCATTTATTGGTGATGTTACTTGGGAGGAATTAGAAGTTCATCTTCATACATTGAAAGATAACCCCACTGCTATTCCATACATTACATCCTATTACAACGAGAATTGGGGGTTTTGTATCGATTTTAATTCATATCAAAAATTATCGAGAGAAGGGTTATACAAGGTTGTTGTTGATACTGAACTTAAAAAAGGTTCTGTTTCTGTAGGAAGCTTGTTCTTGCCTGGTGAATCTGAAGAGGAAATACTACTTTCAACATACTTGTGTCATCCTAGTATGGCGAACAATGAACTTAGTGGTCCAATTACTATGGCATACTTGTACCAGCTATTAAGTAAAGTTGAGAATCGAAAATATTCTTATCGGTTTATAATGGCTCCAGAAACAATAGGGGTAATTGCATATTTGTCAGATCATGGAAGTCATATGAAAAATAAGACCAAAGCTGGTTATGTTCTTACATGCTGCGGAGATGATGCTCCATTTGTTTTTAAAAAGTCTAAGAACGAAATGGGGTGGTTAGAAAAAGTTACTAAGCATGTTTTGGAACATCAATCTAATAAATTCGAAATAATTCCATTTAGTGTTGGGGGAAGCGATGAGAGACAATATTGTTCACCCGGTTTTAATCTTCCTGTTGGTTCAATAACACGTTCAATGTATCATCGGTACAAGGAATATCATACATCACTTGACAATAAACAGTTTATTTCATTTCAGGCAATGAAAAACACAATTATTTTATATTTCAAAATGATTCAAGCCATGGAAATAAATATCTTCCCAATCTGTGAAATTCAATTTGGAGAGCCGCGCCTTGGTAAAAGAGGTTTATTGCCTCATTCAATAGAGCCAAACGATAAAAGAAGGAAAGAAATAGATCGTATGTTTCACCTAATTACATGGGCAGATGGCTATCATGATTTGATTGATATTGCAGAAATGAGAAATGAAAGTATACTTGATTATATAGAAATTCTGATGAAGCTGTTGAATCAAAAAATTATTTCAAAAAAATGACTAAAGCGACATTGATTATTCAGGCAAGAATGGGATCAACCCGTATGCCGGGAAAAGTGTTAAAAACACTTTTTCAAGGAGAGTCTATGCTATATTGGCTATTGAAACGTGTGGAAAAGGCAAAGTCGGTTAATAAATATATTGTAGCTACAACTAATCTGGAAGAAGATGAAGTCATTACAAACGAATGTAAGAGGTTGAATGTTCTTTGCTATCAAGGCAGTGACTGGGATGTCTTATCTAGATTTTACAGTGCTTCTCTTTTACAACCATCCGATTACTACATTCGAGTTTGTGCGGACTCGCCGTTAGTCAATGCCGAGATTGTTGATTTCGCAGTAAATCAATGTTCGTCATTAAATCTAGACTATTTCTCAAATGGAAATGAACCTCCTTATTTTATTGAAGATGGGTTTTGTGTTGAAGTATTTAAGAGGGAGTGCCTTTTTGAAGCCTTTATTAAGGCCAAATGGCTCAGTGAAAGAGAACATGTTACTCCTTACATAAAGAAAAGTAATTTTTATAGTAAGATGTGGATGAAATTCAGAACAAGTTATCAATATAAACTTTCCGTCGATACCATTGAAGATTTTAATTTAGTAGAAAAGATTTTTTCTTTACTAGACGATCCTTATTTAAGTGGAATTGACGAGGTTAATGCATTGATGTCATCCATGCAATTAGGTGATTTTAATAATATAATTTACAACGAAGGTTACAAAAAGAGCTTACTCGATGACAGGTACTTAGGCTGAAGTCTCACGCCAAAAATTGCCCAAATATAAACTTCATTTTTTCAGTTTTACGATAAAAAGAAATCTGAACTCAAAAAAAAATTAAAGGTTCAAGATAAAAAGTGTATAAAATATCGCGTTGCAGATCAGAGCCGAGAAGGAAATCGTGTTCACAGAATTGTTGGAAACAGAGGGATTCGTAAAAAGCAATGGCTTTGTGATTGTGTCCCCAGACGCAAAGCCACAATGATTTGAAGCCGAGAGATTGAGCGTGAGTATAGGCAAAATTCATGAACGTCTTACCTACTCCAATTCCTTGAAACTTTTTTAAGATGTACATACGTTCAATTTCGAAAGTTTCGGAGATATTCAATTTCATGTAACCCGACAGTTCTTCTTCAACATAAATAAAATAGAATGAAGATGCTGGAGATTGCAGTTCAAGCGCAAGTTGATCCATTGAAAGATTATGCTCGAAGTAATGCGTCAAGTCTTCCTTCGTGTTGAAGGCAGCAAATGTTTCTTCAAGGGTGTTCTTCGAAATTTCTTGTAGCAATGACAATTCTGAAAGATGAACCTGAACAATTCTCATGAGGAGATAATAATCTTTTCGAAGGGTTAACGAACTATACGCGGATCGAAAGCAAGACGTTCCTTAGAGATGATTTCAATTTTGTGAGCGTCTGGATGATAGGAATTGATGAGTAAATTGAATTCTTGTGGAACTATGCTACTTGGGACTTTCAAGACAGGGGCTTTCAATTTTTGGACAAATGAGTCGCCCGAGTTCTGCGTAAAAACTGAAGGCGGATGGGCGTTCCAATTCTTGGGAAGATCAGCAATGGACAAGATCTGAATCTTCAATGTATCTGGAATTTCAATTTCAACCAAATAGCGATCGGTTGGAATTTCCATTACGCCATTCAAATGCGCAGTAATCTCGAGTAAAGCAAGCGCCCTGCTCTCTGAAGTATAAACCATGCGCGTGTGCTCGCTGTTCCATCGAAAACTTGAAGACATGGATGCGCCAATGCCTTTCAAGGTATCTTTCAAATACTTTTTACGATCGATTCTATAAACCAGCATTACGCGAAGTTTCCGTATTCAATACGATTCAAACACTTGCGCACTTCCGCAACACCGGAAAGGGTATCGAAGAGCGACTGCGGTGTAATACCGTTCAACGATTGGTTCGGCATTTCCAACCAACGATTGAATTTCTCTTCTTCGTGGTTGAAGACCTCTTGGCCAAACGATAATAATTCAGAGATGGCCACAACCAATTCAGACTCTTTGCTGTTTAGAACAGCTTCTTGTCTTTTGTTTAAATTGTAGGTTGTCTGCGCTATGCCCAAGACACCCAATAAAAATTTAATGGGTCTTTGCATGCGCTCGCTAAGCTCGTCTATGGTTGAATAAGGCAAGCCTTTTCGAATGATTTCTATTCTTCCTAAGCTGTTGCCATAAGCCATGGCGCTTTCTTGAAGAACCGATTTTTTGGAATTGGAAGATTTCATAAGTAGCAATTTTGTTGTAAATATACAACAAATGTGTTGCAAACTTAAAGTTCTTTCTTCAAGAAATGTCCCGTCAAAGACTTCTTATTCTTGGCAACTTGCTCTGGTGTGCCGGTGACGATGACGTTTCCTCCACCCTCGCCGCCTTCGGGACCCATGTCTATGATGTAATCAGCGCTTTTAATGACGTCCATGTTGTGCTCAATGACTAAGACGGTGTTGCCGCGTTCAACCAGTCTATTCAAGACATTCAATAACATTTGAACGTCTTGAAAATGCAGTCCCGTTGTGGGTTCGTCTAAGATGTAAATGGTCTTGCCTGTGTCGCGCTTCGCGAGTTCGGTAGACAACTTCACACGCTGTGCTTCTCCTCCACTTAACGTGGTGCTGTGCTGTCCGAGTGTGATGTATCCCAATCCCACGTCGTTCAATGTCTTCAGCGTGTTGTGAATGTTTCGGTGATTTTCGAAAAATCCTACGGCTTGCTCAACGGTCATGTTCAACACGTCGGAAATGGTTTTTCCGTTGTAGAAAATTTCCAAGGTCTCGCGGTTGTAGCGCTTGCCGTTGCAGGCTTCACAATGCACATACACATCGGGAAGGAAATTCATTTCAATTAAACGAACTCCCCCACCCTTACACGTTTCACACCTTCCACCCGAAATATTAAAACTGAATCTACCTGGCTGATAACCGCGAATACGGGCCTCTGGAACCGAGGCATACAGGTTGCGAATGTCCGTGAAGATTCCAGTATAGGTGCTCGGATTGCTGCGCGGGGTGCGACCAATAGGACTTTGATCTATTTCAATAACCTTATCTAAATGCTCAAGTCCTTCAAGTTTCTTGTAAGCCAAAGGCCTGCGTGCTCCATTGTAGAAATGCGCATTCAAGATGGGATAAAGCGTGTGGCTGATTAACGACGACTTCCCACTTCCACTCACTCCTGTTACACACGTGAAGGTTCCCAATGGAATTTCAATGGTCTCTCCCTTCAGGTTATGTCCGCTTGCTCCCTTCAACACCAACTTCTTTCCGTTGCCTTTGCTTCTTTCCTTCGGGACTGGGATGTTTAATTTTCCACTTAAATAATTTGCAGTAATGCTTCCAATTTTCAAAAAATCTTTTGGCTTACCAGCAGCAACCACATGTCCACCTTGCCTTCCAGCTCCCGGACCAATGTCTATAATGTAGTCACTTTCCAACATCATATCCTTGTCGTGCTCTACCACAATGACGCTGTTTCCACCGTCGCGCAAGTCTTTCAACGAACGAATCAATTTCTCATTATCGCGTTGGTGCAATCCAATACTCGGTTCATCTAAGATGTAAAGCACTCCAACGAGTTGCGAACCAATCTGTGTTGCCAAGCGAATGCGCTGCGCCTCTCCTCCACTTAATGTCTTCGCACTTCGATTTAAATTCAAATAGCCCAATCCTACATTCAGCAAGAACTTCAGACGGGTGCGGATTTCCTTCAACGGTTCGCGCGCAATTATTTCCTGTTTACTATCGAAACTTGAATCGATGCCTTCGAACCACGCGCTGAGCTTTTCAATGT
>JBIKZA010000025.1:0-30325 GCA_044354975.1 Flavobacteriales bacterium | reverse complement strand
CCAATAAGATTGGTTATTCGCTACGGTCCAGTCGCTGCCGTTATTCGTCGCAAAAAAAACTTTCCTCCTCCTTCCTTGCGAAGCATCTTTCGTAGAATCTTGTGAAACATCTTTCGTAGAATCTTGTGAAACATCTTTCGTAGAATCTTGTGAAACATCTTTCGCAGAATCTTTCGCAGAATCTTGTGCAACATCTTTCGTAGAATCTTTCGTAGAATCTTTCGTAGAATCTTTCGCAGAATCTTTCGTAGAATCTTGTGAAACATCTTTCGTAGAATCTAAGTATTCCTTCTCGATTTCCAAAAACAACTCTCTCGCTAATACATCCTTCCGAAGCACATATCCAAAAACACACATCCATTCAGCCTTTCCAAGCGGATGCTCTTCCAGATATTCAGATGTTGGGATAACGACGCAACTGGGTAATTTCGACCGGTAGTCTGTGGGTTCGAAGGGAACGCTGAAGAGCACGGTTGGATTCAACATGAGTAAATCTTCCAGATTCACATCGCCGTTTTTAGTTAGATTCTGCGTTGTTCCGTTTGAAATTTGCTCTTGTAATTTCCCAAGCTGAATTCGGTCTGCGCAGGACACTCCGCATACGTTTTTCATTCCATCTAACGCATCTATGAAATAGGTATGCGTGGTGCTGAGAAGGGCGATTCTTTCGGGGTGAATTTCAGAAAGAGAAACAGAATGAGAAACGGTAGGAGAATCGGAAACAGAATGAGAAACAGTAGGAGAATCAGAATGAGACAAGAACTGAATTAGGGTATCACTTCCAACTTTAACAACACGAAAACCTTTGGCGTATTTGGGTTGAAAGAGAATGACATCAACATTCGAAGAATTACCATTCGAACAAGAATAAAAAAAAGCTACACAAGCCAAGAAAAATAGGACGAGTCGTTGCGCTTTCATGGGGCAAAAGTAAACAAGAAAAAAGCCACTCTCTCGAGTGGCTTTTCATTAGTTCCAAATATAATTTTTGGTAACCGGTTGCAGCTGCTCATAAGCTGAAAGAATTACTTCTTCCGACTCCATAAAAGCTACTAAATCTTGAAGGGTAAAATTTTGCATAGGCGCGTTTTAGTTTTAGGCTTAACGCAACCTTTTCTTTCGATATTGCCCTCCGACTAATCTTTTTTAGATTACCAGCTTAATGTTATGCTTTTCAATGTGCTTACGAAGGTTTATTAATGCGTAGCGCATTCTTCCCAAAGCTGTATTGATGCTAATGTTCAAGTGATCTGCAATTTCCTTGAAGCTCATGTCATAAACGATACGCATCATTACGATTTCGCGTTGCTCGGAAGGAAGCATACCTATTAACTGGCGTACCTCTTTGGTTACTTCCTTTTGAATAACCTGCGTCAGCACATTATTCGAAGTTTCTTTCACGAAATCTAGTGGATCATACTTATCAGTAGCACGTTGAATGGGCATTTTCTTGTTGTTACGGAAATGGTCTATGCACAAGTTGTGTGCAATACGCATGATCCAGGCAGAGAATTTACCTTCTTCGTTGTACTGTCCGTCTTTCAATGCTTGCACAGCCTTCAAGAATGTATCTTGGAATAAATCGTTTGCTAATTCACGGTCGCGAACGAACATGTAGATTTTACCAAACACCTTTGACTTGTAGCGTGACATTAACTCACGAAACGCGGGTTCGTTTCCTTGCATATACAAGGTAACCAATTGACGATCTGATTCGAGTGATAAACGCATAACGGCCTCCTTTTTTAAATGGTTCAACTAAATTAGAACTGAAAAAAAGTAGTGTTATATTCTATAGGCGTTTACTGTGATTTATTTGTTGCGACGTCTTTCATTCGACATCTTGAAAACGAATATAGTTCTTCTTATCACTAAACACAAACTTTTTTTTACTTTTTTTTCTTTCCTACCAATGAACAATAATCTGCTTGAAGAGGTAATACCTTTGATACTTCAATTTGAAAGACGTGAAGAACGAGAGTTATAAGACCCACATCATTATTAAAGGTGCACGCGTGCACAATCTAAAAAACGTTTCTGTTTCTATCCCTAGAAACAAACTCGTTGTCCTTACAGGATTGAGTGGTTCTGGGAAAAGTAGTTTGGCTTTTAACACGCTATTTGCAGAAGGACAAAGACGTTATGTTGAAAGTCTATCTTCGTATGCGCGTCAGTTCTTGGGCCGTTTCGATAAACCAGATGTAGACTCTATTGTTGGGATTAGTCCGGCTGTTGCTATTGAACAAAAAGTAACTGGAAGAAGTTCTCGCTCTACGGTTGGCACTTCAACAGAAATATACGATTACATTAAACTGCTCTATGCACGCATTGGCGTAACCTTCTCTCCTACCACAGGAAAGGCAATAACCAAAAACAACACATCAGATGTAGTGAATGCGATTTTCAAATTGAAAAATGAAACACGCTTTGCTATTGTCTGTCCGCTTAAAATAGAATCTGAAACTTCTTTTCAAATTGGAAAAGAGACCTTGCTTGCGCAAGGTTTTAGTCGATTGGTTTGCAACAACGAGTTCGTTGAAATACAAGATGCTGAATACTCTTCCAAACACACATACTATTTGCTCATTGACCGCATGTCGAAAGACGATGAGTTAGAAGCTTCACGTTTGGGAGACAGCGTAGATCTGGCGTTTTCTTTGGGACGCGGACACTGCGCGCTTTTCTTTCCAGACAAAAAGAAATTCGATGTTTACGCCAATCAGTTGGAAGAAGACGGTATTGTTTTCGAAGAACCTTCGTTAAATTTATTTTCCTTCAATAATCCGATTGGCGCATGTAAATCGTGCGAAGGATTTGGAAGTCTCATTGGCATCGATTCGAAACTGGTTATTCCGAATGAAAACCTTTCAATCTATCAAGATTGTATCGCCTGTTGGAAGGGTGAAAAATTAAGTGGTTGGAAGGATGATTTGATTCGAAATGCGAAGAAAGCCGACATTCCCATTCACACGCCTTACCGCGAATTAAGCGCCGTTCAGAAGAAAACCATCTGGGAAGGATGCACTCATTTTCATGGAATAAACACATTCTTCAAATACCTTGAAGCGGAAACATATAAGATTCAAAATCGCGTTTTACTTTCTCGCTACCGCGGAAGAACAGCTTGTCCTGAATGTCATGGAACACGATTAAAAAAAGAAGCGAATTACGTGAAGATTGCAAACACATCGGTTTCTGAACTGATGCTTCTTCCTTTGCATAAATCTTTGAATTTTTTCGAGACACTTTCTTTAACGAAGAACGAAGAATCCATTGCGAAGAGAATTCTTTTAGAGATAAAAAACAGACTTCTTTTTTTGTGCGAAGTGGGACTGGAATATTTAACACTCAACAGACTTTCTAACACGTTAAGCGGTGGTGAAGCACAACGCATACACCTTGCGACTAGCTTGGGAAGCGCGTTGGTTGGATCTATGTACATTCTAGATGAACCTAGCATTGGATTGCATCCACGTGACAGCAAAAGATTGCTCGAAGTATTGAAGAATTTACGAGATCAAGGAAATACAGTCATTGTTGTTGAACACGAAGAAGAAATAATTCGCAATGCCGATTACATTATTGATATAGGTCCTGAGGCTGGAGCGAAAGGCGGTGAAATTGTGTTCGAAGGAAATGCGAAAGATCTCGAGAAAAAAGGCAAGACTTTAACAGGAGAATATTTGCGTGGTGACAAGAAAATTCACATTGAAAAAACGAAGAAGAAACTCACAGACATTGTATCGTTGAAAGAAGTGAATCTTCACAATTTATCGAATGCAAGCATTGACATTCCTCTTCACGCATTCAGCGTGATTACTGGTGTTAGTGGGTCTGGAAAAAGTACACTAATTAAGAGTGTCCTCTACCCCGCCCTTCAAAATGCATTGAATGGAATTTCAGAAAACAGTTCCAATTACAGTGAACTTTCTGGAAGTATTTCTTCCATAAAAGCATTGGAATTTGTAGATCAAAATCCAATAGGAAAAAGCAGTCGTTCGAATCCTGCAACCTACTTAAAAATATACGACGACATTCGTGCGTTGTTCACTTCACAACCATTGGCTAAACAACGCAACATGAAGCCTGCATTTTTCTCGTTCAACGTAACGGGAGGAAGATGTGACACCTGCGAGGGAGAAGGGATTCAGACGATAGAGATGCAGTTTATGGCAGATGTTGAATTGGTTTGCGAAACGTGCAAAGGAAAGCGATTTAAGGAAGAAGTTTTAGATGTTCAGTACCGCGGGAAAAACATAGCCGATGTATTGGATTTAACCGTTGACGAAGCCATTGAATTCTTTGGTGAAGACTCCTCCACTTCAGCGAAGCACATTGTACAAAAACTAACTCCGCTTAAAGCCGTTGGTCTTGACTATGTGAAGCTTGGACAAAGTAACAGCACCCTTTCTGGTGGTGAAGCACAACGTATTAAATTGGCTTCTTTCCTCATCAAGGGACCGAATCAACCGCATACACTTTTCATCTTCGATGAACCGACAACGGGATTGCATTTTCACGATGTGCAGAAACTGATGATAACGTTTCAGGCTTTGCTTGCACAAGGACATACAGTTATTGCTATTGAGCATCATACCGATGTTATGCGCTGCGCCGATTGGATTGTTGACATTGGCCCAGAAGGTGGTGAGAAAGGTGGAAACATCTTGTATTGCGGGCCTTTCGACGCCTTTTTAAAAACAAAATCGCATACAGCCAACGCATTGAATTCGTAAAGAATTACAAAATAATTTCAAATTATATGAGTTGTTCAAGCATGAGAAAATTAGTTTCGTTAAGTATTGCAGCTGTGCTGAGTTTAGCAAGCTGTTCACAACAAAAACAAAATCAAAGTACATCCAATAATATGATTCCTCAAGTGATAAAAACAGAAGAAGAATGGAAAAGCGAATTATCGCCAGAACAGTTTCGAATCCTAAGAGAAAAAGGAACTGAGCGCGCATTCACGGGCGAGTTTTGGGATCATCATGATATTGGAACCTACAGCTGCGCAGCTTGCGGACAAGAGCTGTTTCAATCGGACTCAAAATTTGACAGTGGGTGTGGATGGCCGAGTTACTTCAAGGCCATAAATGAGCTCGTTATTTCGGAAGAAAAAGACATCTCTTACGGCATGGTGAGAACTGAGGTGATGTGCAGTAAATGTGGCGGACATTTGGGACATGTTTTTCCAGATGGTCCACCTCCTACCGGATTGCGTTACTGCATCAATTCTGGGTCGTTGATCTTCAAGCCGAATACCCCTTAACAGCGCTATCTACGCTGCGAAGCAAGGTTTGTGCATCACGAGGGTTCAGCTGTTTTCCGAAACGTATTTTCGAGCGGTTGTGAACGAAACCTAGGCGCTCTCCGCCCATAATCCAAAAGCTGTCATCAAGGAAATAAAAGAACGAATTTTCATCCTGCTTCACCAATCCCAATTGCGAGATTTTTTCTAGATCGAATTTCTCTTTTTTACCACGCGTTCCGAACGCGTTTTGCAACGTCAATTCTCCTTTTTTAAACACTAAAATTTCCTTGCCTGTTTTTCTCCACATAAGCACTTTCAATGTGCGATAAAAAAAGAAAGACCACAACGCCGTTGAGATTAAAAAGAAGATTTGCTCACCTCCAGAAGGAGAAGTAACCAATGAATAAATAAAAACACCACCGCAGAACGTCCATGCCATCAGCCATGCGTAAAGAAGTGCTTCTTGCCAGCGCTCAACACTCTGTGAAATCGTGATTGTCAATTGTTCTTTTTCGCGCAAGACTTGAATGCGCTTTCCTATAAATTGCGGGGCTGTCTTGTTCATGAATTCAACACTTTGTCATATAACTTTTCATACAACGGAAGAACAGTTTTTAGCGAAAATGCGTTCGCTCTTTCTCTAGCCTGGTCCTTGAATTTCAACAATCGTTCTTCCTTCTCAATGAGATAAAACACTTGTTTCGCCATTTCATCGACATCACCCACGTTGCTCATAAGTCCCGACACACCATGCCTATTCAATTCAGGCAAACCGCCTGCATTACTCGATACAACTGGCACTCCGCTTGCCATAGCTTCAAGCGCAGCTAATCCAAAACTTTCTGATTCGGAAGGAAGGAGCATGACATCTGCCGCTGAAAGAAGCTCCATCGGGTTCTTCACATTTCCAACAAAAACAACATCGTTTAAATGATTGTCGCGCGCAAATTGTTCGGCTTTTGAACGATCAGGACCATCTCCCACCATGATTAAAATGGAAGGCTTCAATTCATTCACGCGCTTATATATTTCCATGACATCCATTACGCGTTTCACCGGACGGAAATTCGAAATATGAATGAGCATGGGTGTTCCATTTGGCGCATATTCTTCACGAATTTCCTTCACTACATCTTCGTTAATGGGAGTTGGATTCAAGAAATTCGGAATGACTTCAATGTCGATATTAATTCCAAAAAGCTTGTATGTATCTGTTCTTAAACTTTGCGAAACGGCAGTTACCGCGTCGCTTTCATTGATGGCAAAAGAGATTACAGGCTCGAAGGAAGCATCTCTTCCTAACAAAGTAATATCTGTTCCGTGAAGAGTAGTAATTACGGGAAGATTAATCCCTTCGCGTTTCAATATTTGTTTCGCCATATAAGCGGCACTTGCATGCGGAATTGCGTAGTGAACATGAAGTAAATCGAGACCTTCGTACTTGGCAACATCTACCATTTTACTCGCTAAAACAAGCTCGTAAGGCGGATATAAAAACAAGGGATAGTCGCTTACGTTTACCTCGTGATACCGAACATTTTTTCTTAGCGAACCCAAGCGAACCGGTTGCGAATAAGTAATGAAATGAATTTCATGTCCCTTATCGGCAAGTGCTTTCCCCAACTCGGTTGCCACCACACCACTACCCCCAAAAGTGGGGTAGCACACAATACCTATTCTCAATTTTTTTTCCATAGTGCAGCGGAGTCTAACTCCGTAACAAAAGTACTACGGTTTAATAGGAAACAGTTTGTAAATTTCCTCCTGAATTTTAGGACGAATGCGTAGGTCGTTAATCTTCCAATTTTCAGAACTTGGGCAGTTCCGATTGCTTAGAAAAATGAATACCGTTCCGTTCGAAGGATCTGCCCAACATAGGGTTCCTGTAAAACCTGAATGTCCAAAACTTTCATCGCTAGCAGATGGTCCTGTTGCACCACTCCAATTTGTAAATCCTGGTTTATCGAAACCGAGGCCTCTTCTGTTGTCTTTGAAATGACGTGCGGTAAACAAATCCATTGTTTCGTGGTGAAAGAATTCGTTGGCTCCATATCGACCATCGTTCAAACACAATTGCATCAATGCTGCGCAATCGTTCGCATTACCGAACAGACCTGCGTGTCCGCCAACTCCACCCATTAAAGCAGCGCCTTGGTCGTGCACATATCCGCGAACCGCCTGACGTCTCCATTTCGAATCCGTCTCAGTTTCCGCAATCATTTTCACTGGCCAATTCTTTGTTGGATTGTACCCCATAGAACGGAGTCCCATTGGCTTGTAGAATGTTTCAGAAACATAAAAATCAAGTGGTACTCCTGTGATTTTCTCGATCATTTTCTTGTAGTAGTAATATCCTAAATCACTGTAGAGGTAGCCTTGATCGGGAGTCAATTTCACTTCTAAAATTTCTTTATAAATAGAATCCGACATTTCCTTAGTGGTCCACATATCTGCACAAACTGGATTGCTGCATTTGTCGGTGTGCTCCTTCGACAAACAATTCCCATCCCACTCTCCACCATTCACTGTTAGATTGGTGAAATCTTTCCATGCGGGAAGTCCGGCAGTGTGAGAGAGCATTCTTTTCAATTGCATTTTCGCATGTGGGTGTCCTTCGGGAAAATCGATGTATTCACCAATGGTTTTTTCCACATCTATTTTCCCTTCATCTACCAATTTCATCAATGCCATTGTTGTTGAAAGCATTTTCGTCACCGAAGCAAGGTCGTAAATTGAGTTCTCAGCCACTTTCTGCGTCTTTGCCTTGTCTAGGTATCCAAAACTCTTGTTGTAAAGAATAACGCCATCTTTCGCGATTAAAACACGGCATCCGGGGTATGCGCCCTGATCCATTCCTTCCTTCACGATATCATCTACTTTGGAAAAGAGGTTCAGTTCAGTGCCCTCCACTTCAGTGGGTGCATTCGCCATCATGTCTTCCACATAAACACTGTTATTGCCATTTGTTTGCGAACTATTCGAAACGAAATTGAACCAACCCGTTTGTGAAGGCTTTAGGTATCGCATTCTTCCAACTGACTGAAACGTTTTCCCTTGCCCTTCTCTGAATCTGGTTCCAACCGAAACCGGTAATTTACCTTGAAAGGGAATGATACCACAAATGGCATCTGCGGTTACTTGCTGCGTCAAATCATCGGGCTGATAAGCGACAACGAAATCGTTAATCCCTTTCCACTCTGATTTTTCAAGGGCATAAGGACATGCGAACATAACAACGGTTGTTGCGAAATGCTCTGCAATTTTATGAGCTGCATGCGTTCCGTGAGTTGTAATTCCGAAGTTCGTATTGGCCTTGTTCGTTGTGCCTAAAAACGCGACGAGCACATCGGAACAATTCGTTTTCAATTTTGAAATTACACTTTGAATATCGGCATCTGTGCATTCCTTTCCCAACGAATGAATTTCAACCGCTTTGTATTGATCCATGCTCTTTGCAAACGAACAATTCACACCGTCACCTATAACCACAATTCCCAAGGGCTTCTGCCATTTATCTGAATCTTCGTATGGAATTTTACTTTCCGAAATTACAGTTATTGAACTCTCAATACAGCGTCTGCGTAAGGCTGTGGCATATGGTAAATTCAAATCTTTCGAAATTCCTTTAATTGGAATAGTCTTGAACTTATGCGCTCCAACGCGTTCTTTTGCCTTCAAGACTTTTAGTGCTTTCGCTGTAATTTCAGCTTCAGTAATTCGTCCTTGTTGAATGGCCTCTTTCACTTTTTGAATGGCTAACGGAACATTCAACGGGAACAACACGACATCGTTTCCTGCGATAAGTGCCCGCACATCGGCCTCTCCCGCTGGAAAATATTTCGCAACGCCTTCCATGTTCATGGCATCGGTGAGAACCAATCCTTCGAACTTCAAACTATCGCGAAGCAATCCGGTGATGATGTTTTTTGAAAGTGTACTTGGCACGTGAGCTTCTTTTTCGAATTCGGGAAGCGAAAGATGTGCGACCATAACACTCGCTAATTCATTTTCAAACAAAGCCCTGTACGGCTTGAATTCATTTGAAGAAAGCTGCGCGTAATTTTTATTTACGACTGGAAGTTCCTTGTGCGAATCGGCATCGGTATCTCCGTGTCCGGGAAAATGCTTTGCATTCGCCAACACACCATTATCCTGCATCCCTTTCATATAAGCCATTCCGCAGGCAGTAACACGATCGGCATTTTCACCGAATGAGCGATTCGAAATTACAGGGTTCTTCGGATTTGAATTCACATCGACAACTGGAGCGAAGTTCATGTGAACGCCAATGCGCTTGCATTGACGCGCGACTTCCTTTCCGAATTCATAAATAAGTTTTTCATCCATGGAAGCCCCTAAAGTCATCGCACGTGGAAAGGAAATGGTGCTATCCAATCGCATACCTAGCCCCCATTCTGCGTCTATTCCAATGAGCAAGGGAATTTTTGATTTAGCTTGAAATCTATTCGTCAATTTCGCTTGACGCACGGGACCACCTTGAAAGAAAATAATTCCACCTATGCCGTTGTTCTTGATCAGCGATTCGATCTGCGTGGGATTGTAAGACTCTTTTTTCTCGTCGCTCCATGCTGCAACCATAAAGAGTTGTCCAATTTTTTGATCGAGGGTTAGAGTTTTGATGAGGCTGTCGGACCAGGATTCTGTGAAAGATGTTTCACAAGATGCTACGCAAGATTCTACGAAAGACGCTGCGCGAGATTCTTCGAAAGATGCTTCGAAAGATGTCACACAAGATGCCTCGCAAGATTCTTCGAAAGATGTTCTACAAGATTCCACTATTGGGCGGAAAGCAAAAAGTAAAATAACTAACGTGAGGACAGGCCATTTCAAAAATTTCTTCATGTGTTAAAGTTATTCGCACATGAGAGAGAACTGAAAAAGTCTAAACGTATTTTACAACATTGAAATGTGAATGAACTAAACCAACGTTTTTATTTCAATGGCCTTTCTTGCTTGCACCATAAGAAACGAAAATTGTTCTTCCTCGGTAAGATTGGAATTATCCAGAACGACAGCATCCCAAGCCTTGACCAAAGGATCTGCAGCGCGTGTTGTGTCTTGGAAATCGCGTTGAGTTATGTTTTCGCGAACATCATCAATGGAGATATCTACTCCGTTTTTTTTCAGTTGAAGAAAACGGCGTTGCGCTCTCACTTCAACATCGGCAGTCATAAAGACTTTCAATTCAGCGGTTGGAAGAACTACTGTTCCAATATCTCTTCCATCCATAACTACACCACCATTCTCACCCATTCTTTGCTGAATGCGAACGAGCTTTTCACGAACGGCCTTGATCGCGCTGATGGCAGAAACATGAGCACTCACCTGCATACTTCGAATTTCTTTATCGACGCAATTTCCGTTTAAAAACGTTTCTATCTCTTGGGTATCTGAATTGTATTTGAACTGAATCAAAATCAAGTGCAACGATTCAACCAACATTTGTTCATCAATCACACCATCATTTTGAACGTAACCGTGCTCCAATGCGTAAAACGTAACCGTTCTGTACATTGCCCCTGAATCAATGTAGATGTAATTCAAGTTTTTTGCAATGGCTTTAGCTAATGTGCTTTTACCACAGGAAGAATAGCCATCAATGGCAATGTTAATTTTGTTGGTCACTCGGTTAGGGAATTGAGAGCCCGAATTTACAATGCTTCAACCAAAATCACCAATTTTAATTTCAAAATGTGGTAATATTGCGAGCATGAAAATTTTGACACGATTGAAAACTGCAAATAATTTAAACCATTCAGCATTTCTTGTTGTATTGTTTTCTGCCTTTGTCTTTCAGTCGTGCAACAACATTCCATACTTTGGTCACCAAGAGGGAAAGATAATTTACGACGTTGCTTTTCCATATGAATCGATCGATATTAAACTTGCACTTTTCCCAAGTGAGATGACGTGTATCTTCGACGGTGAGCATCAGCATACCCGCATTGAATCGGCCTACGGCATTGTGAAATCGGAGTTTATTATTGACCACAAAAAGAAAGAGTTCAATCATTTGTTGGCTTGCTTTGGAAGTGATTATGTGATGCGTTTGAACGAAGGAGAATACAACGAATGGATCAAACAATTTCCTTCCGTTCGTTTAGAAGCTACAGAGGAAACGATGATGATCGCGGGATACGAGTGCAAGAAGACCATTGCTTATTTCAAGAGCGATTCGCTTCCTTCAGTAGATTTATACAGCACCACGAAACTAGATTTAGATGGAAACAACTGGTGGAATACCTACGCCGGTGTAGAAGGAACATTGTTGGGTTACGACATTGAGCAATACGGAAGACGCATGCAAGTGCGTGCACGTGAAGTCATTTTTCAGAAAACTTCACAAGAAGATTTTCTAATACCAAGCTCCTACACCCCAATAAGCGCAAGCGAAATGAAAGCAAAGCTCGATGAAATTGTAAAAGATTATCTCGATTGATGAACCATTAGGGAACTTCCCTGTACAGCATAAAAAATTCAAGTTATGCTGTTATCATTTCTCAGATTCTTTAAAAGCGACGCCAGGCATTTTCAAATTGTTTCTCAAACTATTTTTGTTTGCATAGGCGTTATATTCCTTCGTTGGGATTATTCATTCACCGCTATTTTGCTCACCTTCGGCACAGCGCTTTCCATTCAACTGATTGGAATTTATTTACTGAAGCTTCCTCTTCATTCCATCAAAAGTGCATTGATTACAGCATTCGGATTAACGCTCTTGTTCAAGAGTAACGAACCGATGCTTTATGCATTAGCAGCAGCCATTGCAATTGGACAAAAATTCATCTTCAAAATTAGAGGCCAGCATCTTTTCAATCCGGCGAATGTTGGAATTATCGCTGTGATACTTTTCACCAATAACGCCTGGATTTCCCCTGCCCAATGGGGAAACAGTACGGTGATCGTATTTGTTATCGGAACCGCAGGTTTGGCAGTGCTTTCGAGAGTCAAGCGCATGGATACTGGACTCATTTTCATTGCAACATTATTCGCATTGGAATACTATCGAACCATTGTTTATCTCGGTTGGAATTGGGAAGTGCTCCTTCACAAATTATCCTCGGGTAGCATCTGGTTATTCGCACTTTTTATGATTACAGACCCCATGACTATTCCAACGAATCGTTTGGTTCGAATCATCTGGACGATGGCAGTGGCCTTCACATCATTCTACCTCACGAATTATTACTTCGTCACCGGAGCGCCACTATGGGCATTGGTTTGCTTCACTCCGCTCACTCCGATTTTGAACAAATTTTTTCCGAGTAAAACATTCAAATGGATTCATTCAACACAAAAACAATTCAACCATGACACAAAGATTGCTTATTAAAGCGGCAGCACTGTTGGTGCTCCTTGCAAGCGTGAACGCTTATTCGTTCTGCGGATTTTATGTTGCGAAAGCAGACGCTACCTTGTTCAACAACAAGAGCGAAATTATTTTGGTTCGCGACGGTACACGAACTTCCATTACCATGTCGAATGACTTCAAGGGCGACGTGCGCGATTTCGCAATGGTGGTGCCCGTTCCAGTGGTTCTTCAGGAAGGGGACATCAAAGTCGTTGACCGAAGAATTTTCGAAACACTGGACGCGTATTCTTCTCCACGATTGGTGGAATATTACGACACTAACCCGTGTTATCAGACTGTAGAATTAGACGAAGCAAACTGGAGTACGCAAGTCACCTCTACAGATGCGGGCGTTCGCATGAAGTATGATATGGTCGAAGAAAAATTCAATGTGACCATTGAAGCAGAATACACGGTTGGCGAATACGATATAGCTCTTCTTTCAGCGAAAGAAAGCACTGGATTGAAAAACTATTTGATTCAGGAAGGATACAAAATTCCCGCAACCGCAGAAAGTGTGCTTGAGCCTTATATCAAAAGCAATATGAAATTCTTTGTTGTGAAGGTGAACTTGGACAATCAGAAGAACACGGGATTCGATTACTTGCGTCCGATTCAAATCAACTTCGATCACCCGAAATTCATGTTGCCTATTCGTTTGGGAATGGCGAACAGTTCGGGCGAGCAAGACATGATCGTCTATGCCTTCACGAAGGCGGGACGTGTGGAATGTACGAATTACAGAACGGTTAAAATTCCAACAGATCGCAACATTCCGTTGTACACGAAAGACATCTTCGGTGAGTTCTACAAAAACCTATTCACGCGTGCGTATTCTCGCGAAGGAAAGAATGCCGTTATGTTGGAATATGCTTGGAACGTCACTCCTAGCTGGGGAGGAATGAAGTGTGACCCTTGTGTTGGGAATCCGCCTATATACAACGACTTCGCTGAAGCGGGTGTTTGGTGGGCCGGTTGGAATTCTGCTTCGCCAGTATTCTTCACGCGTCTTCACGTGCGATACAGCAATGCGAAATTCCCTGCTGATCTAACGTTTCAGATTACTCCCAATACTGAAAACTTCCAAGCACGATATATTCTAACGCACCCGGCTGGCGGGCCTTTCAACTGTGACGAATCTCAAGAGTATTTGGAGTCTTTGCGTTCACGCAGAAAAGTTGAAGTGGATGAATTGTATGCTTTAGCGGGAATTAAACCGAACGGTCGCAGCGATAAATACATCAATGAATTTGTTTCATTCATGATTAACAAACCTTATGATTCTATGTTGAAGGGGGAAGTAATTCCTGGTGAAGATTCTCCGATGGATCCGAGTGAAATTGAATTGGATGAAGCCTACATTCATTCCGACATGGAGGCGAACGAAGCATTCTTGCAAAACGAGAATCCTGAGAAGAAAAACAAACCTTGGGAAGTGCCTATTTTCCTTGGGTCCATTGTAGGACTGGCTTTGTTTGTTTCGAGAAAACGAACGAAAGAATAGACACAAAAAAGGGCGACCAATGGTCGCCCTTTTTACTTCAACATAAAATATTAATAGTACATGCTGCGACGAACTTTCGCTACATATTTTGCCAAGCGTATCACTTGCTTTGTGTAACCGAACTCATTGTCGTACCAAACGTAAAGAACAACACCTTTTCCATCTTTTGAAACTATTGTAGCCTGACTGTCATAAACGCTGCAACATTCGTTTCCAACAACATCGCTCGAAACCAATTCTTCGCTGATGCTGAAGAAAATCTGATTGACTAAGTCTCCATCTAATGCCGCCTTGCGAACAGTTGCATTTACCTCCTCAATTGAAGTTGCTTTGTCTGTGTAAATGTGAATAATGGCCAAAGAACCGTTCGGTGTTGGCACGCGAACAGCGTTTGACGTAAGCTTGTCTGCAAGAGCAGGGATAACCTTCGTTACGGCCTTCCCAGCGCCTGTTTCCGTGATTACCATGTTTACGGCAGCACTTCTTCCGCGACGACTTTTCTTGTGCATGTTGTCCAACAAGTTCTGGTCGTTCGTGTATGCGTGAACTGTTTCAATGTGTCCCTTTTCAATTCCGAATTCATCGAAGATGGTTTTCAAAATTGGAGAAATTGCATTGGTCGTGCAGCTTGCTGCAGAGAAGATTGTTTCGCTTTCGATGTCTAAATCGCGGTGATTAATTCCGTATACAATATTCGGAACTTCCTTTCCAGGTGCGGTTAAAAGGACCTTGCTAATTCCCTTCGCTTTCAAGTGAACGCTTAGCGCTTCACGATCTTTGAAAACACCTGTATTATCGATTAACAAAGCGTCTTGAATTCCATAGGCTGTGTAATCAACTGCGCCCGGATCTTTCGCGGCGAGCATATAAATGCGCTGACCGTTAACGATTAGACATTTGTTTTCGTAATCCACATCAACTGTTCCTTTGAATCTTCCGTGAACAGAATCGTTTTCGAAAAGAGCTGCGCGTTTCTTAATTGACAAATCGTCGTCTTCACGCGTCACAATTGCACGAAGACGAAGCTGCTGACCACTTCCAGCTTGACGAACCAATTCGCGGGCAGCCAAACGACCTATACGTCCGAAACCAAACAAGACAACGTCTCTTGGTTCCATGTCCTTTCCTTCCTCTGTGAAATTCTGTAGCTTATCTTCTAAGAAATCTTTTTGTGAATTGAAATGCTCACGAGAGATAGCCCACTCGCTGGCTAATTTTCCAATATCTATTTTCGCCGGAGCAATGTCCATATTATAAAGCTCTGCCGCCAACTCTGCTGTATGAAAAACGCTGATGGGTTTCCCTACTACTTCTGCAGCGTATTTGTGCAGACGAAGAATTTCTGTGATGCGTGTATCTGCAAGATGATTGCGGAAAAGCACCAATTCAATTGATTTATCGAAAAGCAACTTTCCCACCATGTGTGCGAGATCGACTGCTGCTTTTTCTTGGTTCACATACACCGCCAGTTCATTGCTGTACGTGTCGTTTGACAAGGGTTTGTTTGACATAAATTGTATTTAAATGAGTTGATTTTTTCTTCTTGAAAATCATTATTTCAAGACGTGGCAAAGATAGTTCACGCGTTTGAATTTGTGGCAAAAATAAGCCCCGGCTTTTGCAGACGAGGCTTATTTCATTCGATAAAAATCTAACTATTATATTCCGAAGCCATAGTACGCTCGGGTTCCATTCGGATAAACCCCTTCCAACAAAATTCCTCCTGACTTCGACTTTAGTACGCTTTGAAGTTGCTCTGGAGACGTCACTAGAACTCCGTCTACCTTCGTCACAATAAAGCCTGTCTTCACTCCTGCACTTCTTAATTTTCCTGTTGAAAGAACTCCAACCTTTGCTCCTCCTTGAATTCGCAAGGCCTTGCACTCGCTTTCCGAGGGAGCGCTAAATTCGGCTCCAAGTGAAGAAATATTCTCAGCTGCTATCTCCTCAAAATTTTCCAATTCGGCCTTGCCCGATTTATTCTTCAACTCGACTTCTATGTTTTTCTCTTTACTGTTTCTCCAAACTATTAAATTAACCTTATTGCCTGGTCTGAACTTACTGATTTGTTCCTGCAATTGCGGCACGTTAGAGACAGGATAATCGGCAACCTTTAAAATAATATCTCCCGCTTCTAAACCTGCTGATTCAGCAGCACCTCCCGCTGTCACGTTGTTTATGTATACTCCCGAAACCAGCGGCAAATCTGCTTCTTTGGCTTGCTCTTCTGTGACCGCTGAAATTTGGACGCCCAAGAAACCGCGCTGAACATTTCCGAATTCTATAATATCATCGGCAACTTTCTTTGCAATGGAAGCGGGAATTGCGAAAGAATAACCTGCATATGATCCCGTGCGCGAAGCGATGGCTGTATTTATCCCAATGAGTTCTCCGTTGGTATTCACCAAGGCTCCCCCGCTATTTCCTGGATTCACAGCGGCATCTGTCTGAATGAAGGATTCCACAGGAAGAACCTCCGAACCTTTTCCTTCACCAATGATGTTTATATTTCTTCCCTTTGCACTAACAATCCCTGCGGTTACGGTAGAGGTTAATTCAAACGGGTTTCCTACTGCTAGAACCCATTGACCAATATGAACGGCATCGCTGTTTCCCCATGCAATCGCAGGAAGATTCGACTCGTCTATTTTCAAAACGGCAATATCCGAGCTCGGATCTTTTCCGACCAATGTTGCTTCATAATTTTTGTTGTTGTTTAAAGTGACTGTCACTTTTTCAGCACCGTCTATGACATGATTGTTTGTGATTATGTATCCATCTGCTGAAATGATGACACCTGATCCAGATGCCATTTGAGTTTGTGGTTGCTGCTGATAACCGAAGAAGCCTCCCCAAGGATCATAAGAAGTTGTTTTTATCTCTGTTTTAACATGGACCACTGAATTCACGGTTCGCTCGGCGGCTACAACGAAATCTCCGCCAGCGCCGGGCATTCCCGAATAATTCGCAAAAGTTACGGGAACATTTGAATTCCAATCGAGAGAACTTGAATTAGGCTTCACCACAAAATGGTATGCAGCCATGGCAATAAGACCGCCAGCAAAGGCTGCGGCGAAAGTGACTAGACTCTTTTTCATACTTTTTTAATTTATATTGACAAAAATAATTTGATTTCAAGTTGAACAAAAACGACACCAAAATATTTTTATTGTCGGAAGAAATTGATTGTAATTTTACAAACATGAAAAAATCGTTTGGTGCTTTAGGAATTGTGATAGTGGCTGTTCTATTTCTTGTCGGCTGCGAAAAAGACATTACGGTTGATTTACCTCAAGCGGACGCGAAAATTGTTGTACAAGGGAGCATTGAGCCGGGGCAAGCTCCGATTGTCGTACTTAGCTATTCAGCAGGTTACTTCGATCCTGCAGACTTAAATGCCCTTGCCAATTCTTATGTAAAGGATGCTCAAGTGAAAATGGTTCATGGAACAGATACACTAACGTTGGACATGTTTTGCCCAGTAGATATGACTATTGAACAACTTATGCTTGCTTCTCAAATTTCAGGTCTATCACCAGAAGCTGTGCTCGGTTTAAATATTTGTGTTTACACCTCCTTGTCACCACAGGCGCTTGGACTGTCCGGAGAAACATATACTCTCATTGTTGACAAAGACAATCATCATTTGCAGGCTGTCACTAAAGTGAATTTTCCTGTTCCGCTTGATAGCCTTTGGTTTGAATCGCCTTCGGGGAACCCACTCGATTCTTTGGGTTTTATTTATGGAAATATGACCGATCCAGATTCGTTAGGAAATGCCTACCGTTGGTCTGCTAAGCGAATTAGTCATTATCCCCAATGGATAACAAGAGACACTTATTTACGTGGGCAACAAAAGGATCTAATCTACATAAGTCCAATGCCTAGTGTATACGATGATGAATTTTTCAATGGACTAAATTTTGATTTCGCCTATTACCGAGGGGCAATCGCATTCAGTGATAAATTCGATGACCGTCGTGAAGAGCGAGGTTTTTTCAAACGAGGCGATACGGTTGTAGTCCGCGGTTGCAGTATCGATATGAACGTTTATAAATTTTATAAATCATACGAAGATCAATTGGCGAATCAGGGATCTCCTTTTGCCTCTCCAAGCAATGTGAAATCCAATGTTGAAGGTGGATTGGGCGTTTGGGCGGGCTATGGTGCATATTACGACACGCTCATTTGCCAATAAAGTGACTTCTGTCACATATCGTGTTTTTTAATTCCAACTAACTTCGCACAATGGAAACTGAATCAAAAACAGCCTTCGGGAAAGTCCTGAAAATGAAATGCCCACATTGCGGCAAAGGCCATTTGTTCGTGAACGAATCCATTCTCTCCTTCAATAAACTCGGTCAAGTAAAATCTGAATGCGTTGAATGTGGAACTAATTTCAATCCCGAACCTGGATTTTATTTCGGAGCTGCTTATGTGAGTTGGGGACTTACCGTAACCATGTGGTTGGCAATTTTAATTGCGCTCAAAGCTTGTGATGCCCTTGGCATCTTGGAATTTGGTTTTTTAACTCACCCGAAAACATTTTTATTGACGGGGATCGCTTTCACAATTCTTCTATTCCCGATTCTATTCAAACTTTCCCGCTCAATCTGGGCGACATCGTTTATTAAATAATCTGACCGTCGCTCATCACAATCTTGCGATCTGCTTGCGCGGCTAATTCTTCGTTGTGTGTTACAATGACGAAGCTGTGATGGAACTCATTTCTTAATTCGAAAAACAGATTGTGAAGTGCTACAGCGTTTGCCTTGTCTAAATTTCCAGACGGCTCATCGGCGAAGACTACTTTCGGATTGTTCATTAACGCTCTTGCTACCGCTACGCGCTGTTGCTCTCCTCCCGACATTTCGGAAGGTTTGTGTTCCGCTCTGTGACTTAACCCCAACCTTTCCAACCAAAACGCTGCTTTCTTTTCAGCTTCTTTCTTTTCAACTCCAGCAATAAGTGCAGGAATACATACATTTTCTGTTGCTGTAAATTCGGCCAATAAGTTGTGAAATTGAAAGACAAAACCGAGATGTAAATTTCGAAAACGAGCAAGCTCGCGCTGCTTCAACTGAAAGGGATTCACGCCGTCGATACTGACTGATCCTTTGTCAGGGTTATCCAACGTGCCTAGGATTTGCAAAAGCGTCGTTTTACCAGCCCCGCTGGCCCCTACGATGGAAACAATTTCACTTTTCTGAATGTCTAACGAAACGTTATTCAAAACTTGAACCTTTCCGTATCCCTTATAAATTCCCGATGCATGAATCATAGCGCAAAGATGAACAAAAACTTCGTCATTATTTAGTACATTCGCGTCGCAAATATTGAACTATGAACATTCACGAATATCAAGGAAAAAGTATCCTTTCACAATTTGGCGTAACTGTGCAACGCGGTTATGTTGCAACTACGCCAGAAGAGGCAACTGCGGTTGCTGAAAAATTGCAAGCTGAAACAGGAACCGGTTGGTTCGTAGTGAAGGCACAGATTCACGCAGGTGGACGTGGGAAAGGTGCAGTAACCGAAACAGGGTCACGTGGTGTTGTTTTAGCGAAAGGATTGGGTGAAGTTGCCGAAAAAGCAAAAGGAATTTTAGGCGGACACTTGGTTACGCTTCAAACCAAAGCTGAAGGCAAGCTGGTTCAGACCGTTCTTGTAGCTGAAGACGTTTATTCTACGGGTGCATCTGAGCCTCGTGAGTTTTACATGAGTATTTTATTGGACCGCGCTGCAGGAAAAAACGTAATTGTTTATTCTCCAGATGGCGGAATGAATATTGAAGAAGTTGCTGAAAAGACGCCTGAGCGTATTTTCAAAGAAGTGGTTGACCCGATGACCGGCGTGACCGATTTCCAAGGAAGAAATATTGCGTTCAACTTGGGTCTCTCAGGAAATGCATTCAAGGAAATGATTTCCTTCACGAAGAAATTATACAACGCTTACGTAGGTTGCGATGCATCTATGTTTGAAATCAATCCTGTATTGAAAACTTCTGACGACCGCATTCTTGCTGTTGATGCGAAAGTTACTCTTGATGGAAACGGATTGTTCCGTCACCCAGACTACGCAGCAATGCGCGACACTACAGAAGAAGATCCGATTGAAGTTGAAGCTGGCGAAGCTGGTTTGAACTACGTGAACTTAGATGGAAACGTAGGTTGTATGGTGAACGGTGCTGGATTGGCCATGGCGACCATGGACATTATTAAGTTAAGTGGCGGAGAGCCTGCTAACTTCCTCGATGTTGGAGGTACGGCAGATGCGAAGCGCGTTGAGACTGCATTCAGAATGATACTTCGCGACACTACTGTGAAAGCGATTTTAGTAAATATTTTTGGTGGAATTGTGCGTTGCGATCGCGTTGCACAAGGTGTTGTAGATGCATACAAAAACATTGGAGACATTCAAGTTCCAATCATTGTTCGTCTTCAAGGAACCAACGCTGTTGAAGCGAAAAAATTAATTGACGAATCCGGTTTAGCTGTTCACTCAGCCATTACGCTTCAAGAAGCTGCTGATGCTGTGAAAGCTGTATTGAATACCTAATTCAACATGTTGAACAAAGAAGAGAAAATAAACGCGTTCAACCCCAACAGCGCGGGTTTAGCGGAGAGTCAAATGTTTGGATTACCATTCACCATTGACGAAAGTGATATTGTTCTTCTTCCTGTTCCATGGGAAGTTACCGTAAGCTACGGCGGCGGGGCTTCTGAAGGTCCTGAGCATATTTTCGAATCAAGTCTTCAAGTCGATCTTCATCATCCTGAATTCCTTGAGTTGTGGAAGAAAGGCATTGCCATGCTCGAGCAGAACGGCGCTCTTCATTCTAGAAGTAATTCATTGAAAGAAAAAGCGGAAGAAATTATTTCAGCTTGGGAGGAAGGCGAAAGCATTGAAGAGGACGACGAGCTTGTAGAGATACTGAAAGAGATTAACGAGGGCTGTGCCGATATGGTTCAGTATGTAGCTGCTCAAACAAAGAAGTGGCTAGACGCTGGTAAAACTGTTGGGTTAATCGGAGGTGATCACAGCACCCCACTTGGATATCTTCAGACTTTGTCTGAGCGTTACGAGAACTTCGGAATACTTCACGTAGATGCGCACATGGACTTGCGTGAGGCCTATGAAGGGTTCACGTATTCACATGCGTCTATTATGTACAATGCAATGCAAATTCCACAAATAACCAAATTGGTTCAGGTTGGAATTCGTGATTTCTGTAAAGAGGAAAACGATCGCGTGGTGAATTCAAACGGAAGAATCATTGTTCATACCGACGCTGAAATTCAGCGTGCAGCGTTCGAAGGTGAATTGTGGAAAGAGCGATGTAATGCCATTATTGATGCACTTCCGAAGGATGTGTATATCAGTTTCGATATCGACGGTTTAGACCCTACCCTATGCCCAAATACAGGCACTCCAGTTCCGGGAGGACTATCCTTCCAACAAGCATTGTATTTGCTGAGTCAATTGAAAGCAAAGAAGAACATCATTGGCTTCGACTTAGTCGAAGTTGCTCCAGGGGAAGACGACTGGAACGGCAACGTAGGCGCACGACTGCTTTACCACATGTGTGGTGTTGCAGCGAAATAAGAAAATACAAATTTATCCTGAAGTTGTTCTAGCTAATGGCAGCTGCAACAAAAAGTAACGATATAAAAGTTATTATCCCTGCCCAAATCAGTGAGGCTTGAGCCCAAACTCTTCTGATCGGATTTTCTTTATCTGAAGTCCATAAGATCATTAAAATCAATCCTACAAGCGGGATAGCGGCAATCAAATAATTTAAAAGCCAATCACCAATTGTCAAATTATTCTGAATTGGCTCATCAATTCGGGAGTTCTGAATTTTATTAGCTTCGTTCTCGGTCTTGTTCCCCAAAAGATAAATAGAAAGAATAATCAAGGCGATCGGAATAATAATATTCAATTCAAGCAATATTCTTTGGATTTTGTGATCTTCCCAATAGGAAAAGTGATCCTCAGTGATACGCAAAACCGAGAAATACAGGTCATTCAGGGTCCAAAAACCTGACGCTACTAATAATACAATGCCTGCTGTTTTTGCTTTCATAATTCGTTCATTAATGTTCAAAGTAAATGAAAAATTGGTTTAAATCATAAACCTGATAGAAAATTTCTTTGAACTGAATAATTCAATAAATCAAATAGACCAAGTATTGATTATCCCTGTCTTAACTGATTATACTCCACCTGAATTTCCTGTGGTGGGTTGAAATAGCCGTATGCCACGTGTGGGAATTCTTCTCTGATTTTTTCCAAGACATTTCGAACACCCATGCCTTCAGGCAATTCCGTTACACCAATTTTTCCTAAATACCAATCGGGATCAATGTTGAAGTTGCGCCATTGAATCATGCTGATGTCGGTATGCTTAATGAAATTTCTCAATGCTTCATATTCTTCCGGATGGTCTGTCATTCCTGGAAAGGTGAAATAATTGATGCTCGCCCATCCGCCGTATTGACGAACAATGCGAGCCGATTCAACAATATCTTCAAACTTGTAATTGTTCGGCAAATAATAGGCTTCGTAAATGTTTTTACGAAGCGAATTCGTGCTGACACGAATGCTATCCAAACCGACTTTCATTAGTTCTTCCACCGCCTTCGGTTTGCTACCGTTGGTATTCAGGTTAATGATACCACGCTTGGTGTGCTTGCGCAATTCAATAATTACATCTCGAATGGTCTGCCAAACAAGCAACGGTTCGCCTTCACAACCTTGTCCGAAACTTACAATCGGACGTTCTGCGTTTATCAAATGTGGCAGCGTGTATTCCACAATTTCCGCAACCGTTGGAATGAAATCTAAACGGTCTTGCGGAGATGTTAATTCATGCTCTTCAGGTTGAAAAGAAATGCAACCCAAGCAATTGCTGTTGCACGCCGGGCTCACAGGAATAGGTGCTTCCCAACGTCCCATGAAAAAGTTACGTGCAGCAGGACAACAGTATTTCAAACTGCAATTGTTTCCTAAGTGCTGAACCAATCTGTTGTTCGGATGATCCTCCAAACGCTTGCGGGTTACTTCCCAAATGTGTTCACGATCGAAATTTTCTAAATCCTGACGCTCATCCGCATCTATACGAACAGCTGTTGTATAAAACTTCCCATCGTACCAACCCACTGCAGTGTATGCGTACAATGGAAGTGTTGGTGCATCTTGTTCGTCTGTTCCAAACGCTGCTGAATACAGCTGCGTGTATGCCGGAGCATTCAAACTTGCCACGGCCTGAATGTCTTCATGACATTCCATCTCTCCCGTTTCAACGCTTAAACCATAAGGTCTTCTGCCTGGCAACGTGAACAAATCACTTCCAAATGGAAGTTCAATAAAATCCTCAGGGGTTAAGGGATACACGTTGTATCCTGATCTTCCCACCGCTTCAAAATTCGTGTCTTCAAAAATATTTCCTTCAGCATCGGCGTATACCATGAACGGGACTTCCTTCGGATGAATTGATTTTTTCATGTTGCAAAAGTACATTCTATCTTTGTGAAATATGCGCATAACATTTTTAGGAACAGGAACAAGTCAGGGTGTACCACTCATTTCTTGCAAATGTGCCGTTTGCACGTCCAACGACGAACGCGACAAACGCCTGAGAAGCGCTGTGGCATTGACCATTGGCGAGCAATACATTGTTATTGATTCAGGACCTGACTTCAGACAACAAATGCTTCGCGACAATGCTACGCATCTCGACGCCATTGTTTTTACCCATGAACACAAAGATCACATCGCTGGGCTCGACGATGTGCGTGCGTTTAATTTCACCATGGGAAAACCCGTAAATGTTTATTGCACTGAACAAGTGGAAGAAGCGCTTCGACGAGAGTTTCATTATGCTTTTTCAGAAAAAAAATATCCCGGCGTTCCTCAAATAATTTTGAATCGCATTGAAAATTCACCATTCAACATAAACGGAATAACCTTCACTCCCATTGAAGTATTGCATTTCAAAATGAAAGTCTTCGGATTCCGCATTGGAAATTTCACGTATATCACAGACGCGAATTATATATCTGAAGAAGAAATTCAAAAAATAATTGGAAGTGAAATCCTTGTATTGAATGGCCTTCGCAGAGAAGCCCATCCTTCCCATTTTACTTTGGAAGAGTCTCTAGCGTTAATTGCGCGTATTAAGCCCAAAGAAGCCTATTTAACACATATTAGCCATCAGTTGGGAAAACATACCGACGTGACGGCTGAACTGCCCGCAAATGTTCATCTGGCCTTTGACGGATTAACGCTCGAACTTGATTAATCTCTCTTACTTTTGCACTAAATATTCGACATGAAAAAAATAGTTTTTTTATTTATAGCCTTCAGTCTTTTGGTTGGAACAGCCGTTGCTCAAAAATCGAAAAAAGGAAAAGTCAATTCCTACGGAGAATCATTCGTTGCTGAAAACATAATTACCTTGGAACAACTTCAAGAAAAAATGAAAACGGAAACGAACTTTGCGTGTGTCTTTGAAGGAAGTATTGTTCAAACATGTCAGAAGGCAGGATGTTGGATGGAAGTGTCGATGCCTGTTGGCGATGGCATGACTGTCTTCATGAAAGACCATGCGTTCGCGGTTCCTTTAGAGAAGTGTGAGGGAAAGAAAACGTTTGTAAAAGGAGAAGCCTATTTCAAAGAGTTGAGTGTTGCTTATTTACAGCACTTGGCTGAAGATGCAGGAAAAACGAAAGAGGAAATTGAAAAAATCATTGAGCCTCAAAAACAATTGGTATTCGGCGCAAGTGGTGTGCAGATTCTTGAAGGAGGAAAAGGCGGAAAGAAATCGAAGAAAGGCGAAAACTGCGCACATTGAGTTTACTTCCAAACCCCGTTGTATTTACTTTATCGAACGGAATCCGAGTTGTTCATCAGCCCATGGATCGCGACGTTGCGCATTGTGGTTTAATGATCGCAGCTGGAAGTCGCGACGAGGAGGAAGAAGAACACGGTCTTGCGCATTTTCTTGAGCACAGTTTTTTCAAAGGAACCAAGACTAGAAAGAATCATCATATTCTCTCAAGGCTCGACGCTGTAGGCGGAGAATTAAATGCCTTCACTGCGAAAGAGGAAACTTGGATACACGCTTCTATGGTGAAAGAGCATTACGAAAGAGCCATTGAACTCATTGCCGACATTACCTTTCACCCTTCGTTTCCTGCTGAGGAAATTGAAAAGGAAAAGGAAGTTATTATAGATGAATTGAATAGTTATTTCGACAGTCCGAGTGAAATGATTTTCGAAGAGTTCGAAGAACATTTGTTTGGCAAACACGCCATTGGGCGAAGCATTCTCGGATCGAAGGAGAGCATTAACGCCATGAAACGTTCGCATCTTGAACGATTCAGAAAAAGAAATTTAACGGCAGAGCAACTTGTGTTTTCTTCGGCTGGAAATATTCCCATTGAAAAACTTCAATTGATTCTTGAAAAGCATCTGGGTAAAGAAAAGCTCTCTCCATTCACTCAAAAAAGAATTAAACCAACCTTAAAATCAGGCAAGAAAATTTACGTTGAAAAAGACATTCACCAAGTGAATTTTCTTATCGGCGGAAAAGCATATGCCTTTTCGCATAAGCTTCGTCCAGCTCTTACGCTCCTGACAAACGTGCTTGGTGGACCTGCGCTGAACAACAAGCTCAGCATGGTCATTCGTGAGAAGCACGGATTGGCTTATCACGTCGAATGCACGTATGCGCCATTCACTGATTGCGGAATTTTCAGTTTGTATTTAGGCACCGACAAGGAGAATTTGAAAAAGGCCATTGAACTTTGTGAAAAAACATTGGGATGGTATAAGGAAAACAAAATGAACGGTCGTCAACTTCAGGATGCGAAGAAACAGATCATTGGACAAATGGCATTGGCGCAGGACAGTGGAAGCGCTCTTATGTTCAACCTAGGAAAAACCTTGCATGAGTTCAACCGAATT
Source organism: Flavobacteriales bacterium (assembly GCA_044354975.1). GTDB lineage: Bacteria > Bacteroidota > Bacteroidia > Flavobacteriales_D > Sanyastnellaceae > CAIZGX01. The sequence continues at coordinate 4,228 of JBIKZA010000025.1, read as the reverse complement.
GATACGATGAAAGAAGTGTTTCGTAAGTTGGAAGAAATTACTGCAAATCAAATTCAACAAGCCGCGATCGACACCTTTCAATTTGATAAAATGAATGTGCTGGCCTACGTCCCGAAAAAAAATTAAAACGGTGAAATAGAATGAACGTCGTTATTCCGACGCTCAATTTCATTTTTCACAATACAGATTCGCTGGGCAATTGCTGCCATATCTGGAAGGTCTTGCTGAAGCAACCACATCAAAGAATCTTCGTGATTGTCTGCAGCTCTCGCCATTTTCTCTAACACGTCGTACTTATTATTCTTCAACCACAGCAACGCGTTCGGATTACCCTCTGCGCCATTGATGAGCGCCATGAGATGCGGGAAATTGTTTTCCATGAGCCACTTGCGCGCGTCGTCTTGATTGTTCAGCGCATGAACGAAAATCCCTAATTCAGGAAACCCATTGGCCATAAGCCATTCACGAATGGCTATGTTGCCTGAAATGGCCTCTCCCCAAGCAATTATAACTTTCGACGGATATCCTTCGGTATTCATACTGCAATGTTAAATAAGTTTTAGAATGATTCTGTTATTGAGAAATAAAAAAAGGGACCGAAGTCCCTTTTTTCAATAAATATCTTTTCCAATTACTTAACGAATTCTAAATCTGTCTTAGACTTCTCTCCTAGTGCACCATCTTTCGCGATGGCTGAACTTAAGTTTGAATCTTTACCTGCAGCATCGTTAGAACGAGCGCAGATGATTGCACGAAGGTAATCTGATAATGCCGACTTGTCGCCACTTGCATCAAGGTCAGACTTCGCACCAGCGTTGTCGCCACTTAACATCTTAGCTAAAGCTGAATTGAATGACTTAACATCTTTCATGGTAGAAACCGCACCAGCGTAGTCACCATTTGCAATAAGGATAAGTCCTTTGTTGTACTTGCTTTCTGCAGAACCGCTTTCGTTGAACAATTTCATTGCTCCTTTGCGGTCGCCGTTCAAACGAACAACTACACCGTTGTTGTTAGACGTTTCAGCATTCTTCTTCATTCCGTAAGCCTTTTCAAATTGCTTTGCAGCTTCTGAAGACTTGTTCATTCCGTAATAAACAACACCTAGGTTGTTTGACGCACGGTAGTCACCGTTTGCTTTTCCTTCAGCTTCCTTGTAGATGGCAGCCTTAACATTTGCATCTTCGATTAAAGAACCTGCCTTCAACAATTCTTCGTAGTTCAATGCCGAAGCATTTGATTTTCCTAAAGAAATCAATTCAGCATCGGTGTAACCGTTTTCAGTGTAATAAACACGAATAACACAACGACGAAGTGATGGGAAAATCAAATCTTTAATCTCAGTGTATGTCTTAGAGATGTTCTTGATTTCAGTTTCTCTTTCAGTTAAGTCAGTAGTTCTTTGAAGAATACGAACAATGATATCGCTGTCTGCAATTGCTGACTTCTCCATTGCTGCTTTGAATCCGTCCCAGTCTTCACCTTTAGGATTCTCTTTCACCAATGCACCGTAAAGCACATCAAGCTTAGCCGTCTTCAATACGTTAGTCATTACTTTGCTTCCCGCTTGAGCACGCTCAACAGCTAGACCGTCGTTCAATATAATTTCACCTTCTGGCGAAGCGTAAGATTGCAATTCAATTTGAGTCACAACCATTTTAGGGTTTGTGCTGATTGCAGTTAATAAAGCTTGTAATTCTGCAATGTCAGCATCTTTCATTTCAGCTGGCTTCAATACAGAAGAGTTCAAATCGAAATTAACGACAGCTTCGAAAGTCTTGTCAGTAGAACGAACCAAAGCATCTTTAGATCCGATAACTTTATCGTCACTCTTCATTAAATAAGGAGTAGTAATTACACCCTTCGCAATTTCCACCGCAGGGAAAGAAGCTGTTTTACTGCCCTTTGCTCCTTTGATACGTAACTCTAATTTAGAAGATTCCATACCTGCTGAGTAAGGAAGAGTTGAAGTGTAAGTGAAACTCTTTCCTGTTTTGAAAGGAATAACTTCACCGTTTCCAGTTGCTTTTTCTCCTTTAAATTCTTTCACTTTGAATGTCGCCTCACCACCATTCCAAACGATTGCTGGGGTAGCTTCAGCAGATACTGCCTTCGCAAAATATTTTTCTGGAAACTTACCTGTGATAGTAATCTTTACAGAGTCACCGTGAACTTCCAATGGGCTTGGCTCTACTTTGAAGTTCAGTTCTTCCATGTGTTTTTGCATTGAGCCAAGACCCGCACAACCTTGAAAAAGAAGTGTAACTGCCGTTAACGCAACTACTACCGACGAAAATCCTTTTTTCATTTTTTTAGCTTTTATATAATGGGTACAAATTTACAATCAATTATTCAGTCTACAATGCTCAAATTCAAATTATTGTTGAACGACACCCATTGCGCAGAATTTTTCGATTCTCTGCTGGGTACGCTCATCAACTCCTAATTTCTCCAATTCATCCAATGCGCTGATAATAGCTTCTTTCAAATGTTGGGTTGCAGCATTTGGATCGTTGTGAGCGCCGCCAAGGGGTTCACGAATAATTCCGTCTACCAATTTATTCGCTAACATATCGTCAGCCGTGAGTTTCAACGCTGCAGCGGCTTCAATTTTATGATCTGTATTTCTCCACAAAATAGTAGAACACGATTCCGGAGAAATAACAGAGTACCAGGTATTCTCTAACATTAAAACACGATCTCCAATACCAATTCCCAATGCTCCACCTGAGGCACCTTCGCCAATTATGATACATATGACAGGAACCTTTAAGCGCATCATTTCGAATAAATTTCGCGCAATCGCCTCTCCTTGTCCGCGTTCTTCTGCTTCCAATCCTGGAAAAGCACCGGGAGTATCGATGAGTGTAACGATTGGTTTATTGAACTTCTCGGCCAACTTCATTAGACGAAGCGCCTTGCGATATCCTTCAGGATTTGCCATTCCGAAATTTCGGTAAGAACGCATCTTTGTGTTTGCTCCTTTTTGCTGACCGATAAACATGACACTTCGCCCATCGATGGATCCGAATCCACCAACCATGGCTTTGTCGTCTTTCACCGTGCGGTCTCCATGCTGTTCAACCCAAGTTCCTTCAGTCATTGTTTCAATGTATTGAAGGGTATAAGGTCTCTCAGGGTGACGACTCACGAGCACGCGTTCCCATGGGGTAAGGTTCGAATAAATTTCGTTGGTCTTTTCTATTACTGCACGCTCTAAATCTTCAATAGCAGTGTGCACATCTACCCCGTTCTTCGTTTCGCTTTCTTTTAACTTCTCAATTTGCTGACGAAGCTCTTTTATCGGGGATTCAAATTCTAAATAAATTTCCATAGTTTCAAATTGGAAACACAAAAATACACATAACTGCTAAGAGTTGAGCGCGATAAATTCGAGGAACTTTTGAAGTGCTTTGGCCCGATGACTCAAAAATTTCTTCTCTTCAATAGTCATTTCAGCGAATGTTCGTGAATTTCCATCTGGATGAAAGATTCCGTCGAATCCAAAACCGTCTGCACCGCGAATCTCAACACCCAACTTTCCTTTCACTATTCCTTCGAAATAAAAAGTGCCCGCTTCTGAACAATAGCAAAAGACCGATCTGAATTGGGAATTCCTATTGGTTTGTCCTTTCATTTCCTGCAACACCTTTTCTATGTTCCGTTCGTTGGAGCGCGGTTCTCCTGCGTATATGGCAGAATCGACGCCTGGTCTTCCATCAAGAACGTCAATCTCCAATCCTGTGTCGTCGGAGAAACAAGCATATCCAGTTTTTTCAAAAACGAATCGTGCTTTCTGCTCCGCGTTTCCTTCCAACGTTCCTGTAGTTTCAGGAATCTCTTCATTTACACCAACGTCGCGCATGGAAACCACTTCAATGCCTGAAGGCAAAGCCGCTTGAATCTCTTGAAGTTTGTTTTTATTTCCTGATGCAAATACTATTTTCATGATTCGCGAATGATTTTACCGCTAGCGGTTCGATTGAACTTCGGTTTAAAAATTATTTCTCTTGGTTTACGAATACCCAAATCCAATTGATTTATTTTTTCTAGTTGGAAATGTTGCGTGTCGCCTTCCACATACAACACGACCTTTTGTCCGAGAACTTCGTCGGGTAATGAAGAGATGTAGTAAGGTTGAAGAATGATTGTCGAAAGAATACTTTCGATTTCTTCCGGAAATAATTTCACTCCTCCAGAAATAATCACCTGATCCGTTCTTCCTTTC
>JBIKZA010000024.1:0-30618 GCA_044354975.1 Flavobacteriales bacterium | reverse complement strand
GGCTCTACCAAAACGCGATCTCCTAATGGTCTAACGTTATTTGACATGTTTGTTTGTTTTTATTGTTTGTGCCCGTCGCAGTCACTATTTGTGCCAAGCGGGATTTTGTTTGTTTAGTGTGAACTTTCGTCAGTAAAGGACAAAAAAAATGTCAGTAGTTTGAATTACTGACATTTAAAAAATGCTATAATGACAATTATTGTCCTTGTTGTTGGTCACCGCTTTGTGGCTGACCGCCGTCTGTTTGTTCTGTTTGTTGCTCTTCTTCTGCAGCTGGACGAGCTGAAGTTGAAAGGCTTGTTGAAGCTAAACAAAGTACAAAAAGGGCAACGCCTAAGTACCAAGTTGCTTTTTCTAAGAAGTCTGCTGTACGCTTAACTCCGCCAATTTGCGCGCTGCCTGCGAAGCCAGCCGATAAACCGCCGCCTTTTGGGTTTTGAATTAATACTACCAATCCAAGAAGGAGTGCTGCAATTACGATTAAAATGGTTACGATAAAATCCATGATCTGTTAAAATTTGAAGTGCACAAAGATACACGAATTCAAGGAGGAACAAAGGAAGAACCTTTATTTTCTTTGGTTTAGGACTTTTAGTTGATTTTCGAAGTGAATTTTTTTCTCCGGATGAAGTTCAATCAGTCGCTTATATGCCTTGCGCGCACGGTCTATTTTCCCTTGCGCTGCATACAATTTAGCCATGGTCTCAGTCACCCAATCGAAATTTTCTTCCAAACTTTCTTTCGCAAAACTGATACCCGTGTATTGCTCCACCTTACCCGGCGTAATGCGCGGTGCAGTAGCAATGAACTTCTCTATTAAATCCACTGTCGGCTGAACAGTCGCTGTTGTTTCTCTTTCTCTTTCTGATTCTCCTTCCTCATCACTCACACTCCTCAACCAAGTGAACAAAGCCTCGCTCTCTCCCTCTTCCGCAGGACCTTGCGAAGCACCTTGTGCAACATCTTTCGCAGAATCTTGCTCCTCATCGGCCTCACTCACCTCTAAAAATATCGAACTCGAAACCGCCGTCGCTAAAATTGATTTATCTAAAAAATCTAAATCTCTTACCTTTTCTTCCCCTCTCTTACCTTCTCTTACCTCTTGGCTTCCCTCTTCTTCCCCTCTCTTAACTTCTCTTACCTCTGGTTCTAGCTCTTCCATCATTGACGCCGCTAATTCCGCCAACGAAGTCGAAGAAACAACTGAACTAGGCGCAGTCTCAGTGATTATTTCAGGAGTACTTTCGGTTGGAAGTGACTCAACAATGTCAGTTGATGTTTGCTTCTGAAGAACAGGTTCTTTCAAAAAGCCATACAACCACGTTCTGTTAGAGTGAAGGGTAGAGGCTAACGCAATTTGTCCAGAAGTCTTGTGGCTCTTGTTTTCCTGATAGGCCTTTGCTAAATAGGAGTGAGCTAAGCTGAACCAAGGGTAATTCTTAGTAAGAGTTTCTAGATGTTCAATAGGCATAGAAGCCAGCAAATGTGGCGACTTCAAGAGCTCATTGAATTGTGTGTTTTCCATTACCAGTTTCCTACACTCGCATTATAAATTTCTTGAGCGAGCTGATCGTTGATTTGCTTCCACAGATCTTCTTGAACAGCGAATAAACTCTCAGTTGCGGCGAAGTCAGCGAATTTCGTGAATGATTTCTCAAAATTCAAATCAGGCTCCAATGTATTCGTGTATTTTATTTTAATTGTAATGGAAAGTCTTGTCAAGGAAGCCGTTTCGTTGCTTTGAATAGCCATTGGTGCAACCACGTAATTTGTAACACTTCCTTCAAATTGCAAGTCGCCATTTGTTTCACTCAAAGAAAGTGGACTTTGCGAAAGCATCACGTCTTTGAAATTCTCTGTTAATCTTTGAGAATAGGTCGGAGAGGCAAGCGCTGTTTGCGGTTTCAAATAAGACACGGAAAAAGTCTTTGCTCCGCTGAATTGACCACCACTAAAGGAATATCTTATTTCGCAGGAAGCGAAAAGAAGCATTACAAGCAGCAGTCCAACGGTAGATTTTTTCATTTACCTAAATCGTATTCTTTAATTTTTCTGTACAACGTGCGTTCTGAAATTCCAAGTTCTTGAGCGGCATATTTACGTCGGTTTCTGTGCTTCTGAAGCGCTTTTTTGATCAAGTCTTTTTCTGTTTGACTCAATGAAAGTGATTCTTCAACTTCTTCTTCCTCGTCGCTATTTCCACTTCCCAAATGTATGATATTACTTTGAGGAGTCATACGAACGGGCAAGTCTGAATTTTCATGTTCTTCAGATTGAAAGACTTTTTGAAACAAGGCTGCGTTTTCATCAGAATTATCAAACCCACTCCCGTTTTGAATCACACCAAGCACAAGCTTTTTGAGATCAGTCAAATCGTTGCGCATGTCGAACAAAACCTTGTATAATATTTCTCTTTCGCTATAATCGTTTCCACCATTAGCGCCCATGAATACAGGCTTGTTCGTTGCCATGTCCTGCGGAAGGTAGCGTATGAGCAATTCGGGAGAAACGATACGTTCCGTCTCGAGAATGCTAATTTGTTCCGTTATATTTTTAAGTTGACGAATGTTTCCAGGCCAGCGATATTCTCGAAGGGCGTTCGCTCCAGCCTCTGTGAGTTGAAGAACAGGAATGCGATAACGTTCAGAAAAATCTGTTGCGAATTTTTTGAACAACAGTTCAATATCGGCTCCACGTTCACGTAAAGAAGGCATGAAAATCGGAACTTGATTCAATCTATAATATAGGTCCTCTCGGAATTTCCCGTTTTGAATGGCTTGCGCGAAATTTACGTTCGTTGCTGCAACGACACGCACGTTCGTTTTTTGAACTTTAGAAGAACCAACGCGAATGAATTCACCCGTTTCTAATACGCGAAGCAAACGAACCTGCGTACCTAGTGGAAGTTCTGCAACTTCATCGAGAAAAATAGTGCCGTCGTTGGCTTCTTCGAAATATCCTTTGCGACTTTCGTGAGCTCCCGTAAAAGATCCTTTTTCATGTCCGAATAACTCACTGTCTATTGTTCCTTCTGGAATAGCTCCGCAGTTAACGGCTATGTATGGACCGTGCTTTCGAGAGCTCAGGAAGTGAATGATTTTCGGGATGCTTTCTTTTCCAACACCACTTTCACCGGTAATTAAAACCGACATGTTGGTCGCCGCAACTTGCATAGCAATATCAAGTGCGCGATTAAGCGCAGGGGCATTGCCAATAATTCCGTAGCGTGTTTTTACTGATTGAATTTCCATAATTGCCGCTTAGTCAAGAACTAAACAAAGGTAGTTCAAGATGACATTCTGTCATGTATAAAAAATCAGTCTTCGTAGGAGTCAATTTCTCCAATAAGTGTCACTGCGGTCGCGGAAAGAGCGTTTACCCATACATATTGACCCATTTTCGCTTCATTTTTCGGAAAAACCACCACTACGTTTTGACCGTTGCGTCCGTAATAATGCTCTTGAGATTTTTTAGAAACGCCTTCAACTAAGACTTTATGTCGCTTTCCTACATGGGCGGCTGTTCGTTCGGCAACGCAGGACATGTGCATGGCAATGATTTCATTTAGGCGCTGACTTTTTACTTCTTCTGAAATATTGTCTTCGAATTTTCTTTCGGCGAGGGTGCGAGGTCTTTCGGAATATTTATACATGTAGGCCATGTCGTATTTAACTTCCCCCATAAGTGAAAGCGTATCTGCATGCTCCTGATCTGTCTCATCGCAGAACCCAGTAATCACGTCTGTGCTAATTGCACATTCAGGCATGTACTTTCGAATGGCCGCAATGCGATCGAGGTACCACTCGCGGGTATAACCGCGATTCATGCGCTTCAGCACAACTGAATTTCCACTTTGAACGGGCAAATGAATGTAGTCGCAAATGTTTTCATATTTCGCCATGGCAATAAGCACTTCGTCGGTCATGTCTTTCGGATGACTGGTTGAAAAGCGCAATCTGAGCTTCGGACTAACTTCAGCAACAGACGCAAGTAATTGAGCGAAGTTTACGGTTGGTTCATTCGCGTCGATAATATCTCCTTTCGCTGTAATATTCCACTTGTAACTGTCTACATTTTGACCAAGAAGGGTGACTTCTCGGTAGCCGCGATTGAAAAGATCTGTAGCTTCTTCAACAATGCTTTTCGGGTCACGGCTGCGCTCTCTTCCGCGTGTAAAAGGAACTACACAAAAGGAACACATGTTATCGCAACCGCGCATGATGGAGATGTATGCAGTAACGCCATTGCTGTCCAAGCGAACCGGAGTGATTTCACCATATGTTTCTTCACGGCTAAGCAAAACGTTTACGGCTTTGCTTCCGTGTTCCACTTGCGAAACGAGTCGAGGTAAATCGCGGTATGCATCTGGACCAACCACCATGTCGACGAGCTTTTCTTCTTCGAGGAGTTGTTCACGCAAACGTTCGGCCATACAACCCAGCACGCCGACCATCATTGCGGGTTTGCGTTTTTTTACTGAATTTAAAAATTCGAGTCTTCCGCGAATGCGTTGTTCTGCGTTATCGCGAATGGCACAAGTGTTTAGGAGCACTAAATCTGCCTCTTCAACATCACGTGTTGTGGTGTATCCTTCTTGCGCCATAATAGAGGCTATAATCTCGGAGTCAGCAAAATTCATTTGGCAACCGTAACTCTCGAGCAAGAGTTTTTTTTGCGGTTTATGCGCAATTATGGGAATCGAAATTTCCAAAAATTCTCCTTGTCTAGATTCGTCAATTTGTTTTTCTTCCACAGTGTCTGGCTGTTTTGATTAGTGTGCAAAAATAATCTATTTCTATAGAAATAGCAGATATAATCGCATAACCAATTTGGATACTAACAGATAAATGCATATACCTTTGCCGCAATTCAAAAACAAAATATGGCTAAAAATCTTGTTATAGTAGAGTCCCCTGCAAAGGCGAAAACCATCGAAGGATACCTCGGAAGCGACTACGTTGTGAAGGCAAGTATTGGCCACGTTCGTGATTTGCCTCGAAACGACATGGCTGTCAACGAGGCCAATAATTTCGATGTGACTTACGAGATCTATCCTGATGCTGAAAAAGTGGTTAATGAGCTAAAGAAATTGGCGAAGGAGGCAATTAAGGACAATAAGTTTGTTTGGTTAGCGACGGATGAGGACCGCGAGGGAGAGGCTATTTCTTGGCATTTGTTAGAAGCAATGAAAATCGATGAGAGTAAAACCAAACGCATTGTTTTTTCCGAAATCACAAAAAGTGCAATCCTAGCGGCAATGGAAAAACCAAGAACCATAGATATGGATTTGGTGAATGCGCAGCAAGCGAGAAGAATATTAGATAGAATAGTAGGTTTTGAGCTTTCTCCGGTCTTGTGGAGGAAGGTTGGCCCGTCATTGAGTGCCGGACGTGTGCAAAGTGTAACCGTGAGATTGATTGTAGAAAGAGAACGTGAGATTGAAGTCTTCAACGCCTCTGCTTATTTCGGAATTCGTGCCACCTTCAATTTGCCAGATGCAGTATTAAAGGCAGATTATAATGGGAAAATTTCCGATGGAACTGCTGCTCAGTCATTCCTAGAAGATTGCAAAGAAGCAGAATTCGCAATTGCTTCTTTAGAAATGAAACCTGGAACAAGGTCCCCAGCAGCGCCATTCACTACTTCAACCCTTCAACAGGAGGCGGGAAGAAAATTGGGTATGTCTGTGAAGGCGACCATGACGGTTGCACAAAAATTATATGAGAGCGGAAAGATCACCTATATGAGAACTGACAGTATGAACTTGTCAGATTTCGCTCGGGATGCGGCGAAGAATGAGATTGAAACGAGTTATGGAAAAGAGTATGCATTTCCAAGAGTATTCAAATCGAAAAAAGGTGCCCAAGAAGCGCACGAAGCCATTCGACCAACCAATATGGCAGTTAAAACCATTGACGGAGACACCAACGAAAAAAGACTCTATGAATTAATCTGGAAGAGAACATTGGCGAGTCAAATGGCCGATGCTCAGCTGGAGAACACAACCGCACATGTGAACATTTCCACCCGAACCGAAACGCTAGTTGCAAGAGGACAAGTTGTGAAATTCCAAGGATTCATGAAAGTGTATGCGGAAGGAACAGACGACGAAGAATCAGACGAGAGTGGTGTTCTTCCTCCATTGCACGAAGGGCAAATGCTGGACCTGAGAGCTATGGTTGCTCAGGAAAAATTCACGCAGAAACCTGCACGATTCAGTGAAGCAAGTTTGGTGAAGAAAATGGAAGAGTTGGGGATTGGAAGACCTTCGACATATGCTTCAACAATTAACACGATACAAGCCCGAACCTACGTGGTGAAGCAAGACCTGGAGGGAAAAGCGCGTTCATATGCGGTGCATACCTTGGCCAATAAAAGCATTACTTCAGAAACCAAAACGGAGAATACTGGTGCGGAAAAATCAAAGTTATTTCCAACAGACATTGGACGTGTAGTGAATGACTTCTTGGTGGAAAACTTCGTGTCCATTCTTGATCCTACATTCACAGCGAAAGTTGAGGAAGAGTTCGATATTATTGCTGAAGGAAAGTTGGAATGGAAGAAAATGCTTCGCGCTTTCTACGATCCTTTCCATGAAAATGTAACGAAGACAATGAACGAAGCGGCCCGCGCTTCCGGTGAGCGTTTTCTTGGAGATGACCCTGCAACGGGAAAACCGATCATTGCACGTATAGGAAGATACGGCCCGATGATTCAATTGGGAACGGCTGAAGAAGAGGAGAAGAAATTTGCATCGCTTCGTCCAACACAAAGTATCAATACCATTACCTTGGAAGAGGCTTTGGATTTATTCAAGATGCCGCGTAACCTTGGCGAGTGGAATGGAGAAAAAATTGTGGTGGGCATCGGACGTTTCGGTCCGTATGTGAAATTCAAATCAACATACGCTTCTCTTCGTGTGAAGGAAGGAGATGACCCCTTCACCATTGATTTAGAAAGAGCAATCAAACTGGTTGAAGATAAAATCAACGGTGTGAATGCAAATCTTTTGAAAACGTTTGCGGAAGATGAAAATGTCCAAATTATCAATGGTCGTTTTGGAGCCTATTTGAAATCTGGAAATTTGAATTTCAAACTACCGAAAGGCGCTAAGGCCGATGATATTTCTTGGCCAGACGCTCAGCAGATAATGGAAGAGCAAATGGAGCAGGCAACGAAAAAAGCAGCTTCGAGAAAGCCCGCGCCGAAAAAAGCTCCAGCAAAAAAGGCTCCGGCTAAAAAAGCAGTAGCCAAAAAAGCTCCGGCTAAAAAGGCCGCCGCGAAAAAATCTCCCAAGAAATAAATGTGAATCATCACATTCCTTTGTTGAAATGATTTTTTAGTTGAATGAAATTGAACGGTTCCTCCGTTTAGTTTCGTGCTTATGGATTTGTCAGTATTTCTCTCTCCGAGCCTATTTCACGATAGCTCAAATCGCTTTTTTGCGAACAACACGATTGGTGCTCAAACGCGTTTTTATTTCGACAATGAAAACGATTTGAACGAAAGGCAAATAGCCATTGTTGGTGTTTGCGAAGATCGCAATTCAGAAAAGAACTCAGGCGCTGCGAATGCCCCCGATGATGTAAGAAGAGAGCTCTACAAGCTTTTAGCCTGCGACGATTATTCGAAGATTGTCGATTTAGGAAATATCCTACCCGGAGAAACCCCCGAGGACACCTACTATGCCCTTTCGGAAGTCTGCACGGCTTGCATGAAGTTAAACATTGTCCCTGTTGTCATAGGCGGAACACAGGATTTAACTTATGCCACCTACAAGGCATATGAGGCCATGGAACAAACGGTGAATTTGGTAACCATTGATTCAAAGTTGGATTTTGGTTCTAGTCCAGATGACTCCACCGCAGAGGGCTATTTGAATCGCATTATTCTTCATCGTCCAAATTATTTGTTCAATTTCTCAAATTTGGGACATCAGCGTTATCTGACTGATAAAGCTTTGCTTGAATTAACGACCAAGATGTATTTCGATGCAATTCGCTTGGGTGAAATTCAACAAGATCTTTCTATTGCAGAGCCTGTGATTCGAAATGCAGATTTGTTAAGTTTCGATTTGAGTTCAATTCGTTATTCGGAATTTATGTCAACACAGAAAAGTGGTCCGAATGGATTTTTTGGTCATGAAGCGGCGCAGCTGTGCAAATATGCAGGTATGAGCGAGAAGCTTACCTGCATCGGTTTCTATGAATTTAATCCTTCATTAGATGACAGCGGCCAATCGGCAAAACTCATGGGGCAATTGATTTGGTGTTTCATTGATGGCTATCATGCGCGCCGAGGTGACTATCCGATTGCCTCACTTTCAGAATATGAAAAATTTATTGTGCTGTTAACTGACTCTGGTGACGAATTGGTTTTTTATAAAAGTCATTTAACGAATCGGTGGTGGTTGGAAGTTGCATATCCTGCCGGGTCTGAGGAAAAGCATGAGCGAAATCATGTTGTGCCCTGCACCTATGCGGACTATGTTATGGCTTCTCAGCAAGAGATGCCGGACAGATGGTGGAAAACTTTCCAGAAGTTGGTTTAGAAAAGTTTAGGTTTCCAACAATTAGTTGCTCTTCTTTCTTGTGTTAACTCGCTGAAAACCATACAAAATGAATCGTTTATCTTTTAGTTCATGTTGAATTTCGCTTGTTTTTTTTGTTTTTTTGATTAGATTTTCTATTTTAGCAAACTCTGTATATTCTCACTTTGAGATTTTACGGAGTTAAACGAAAGAACCAAACGATGAAAAAACTGTATTTTCTTCTCCTAGCTTTTTCTCTTGCAGGTGCTGTAAATGCTCAGCAAGATCCACAATTCTCATTATGGATGTTTGACCGAATCTCTTTCAATCCGGCCGCCGCTGGTATAGATAACATGCACCAGATTCAGGCATTTCACCGTGATCAATGGGATGGCTTCGATCGAGATCCAAAGACTTATTTGTTCAATTACAACGGATATGTAAAAGCCGCCGGTAGAACAGTCGGTTTAGGTCTGTCCGCAATGACAGAAGTTTTGGGACAAGAGCAAAACAAATTCGTTCGTTTATCGGGAGCATATCATTTGCCAATTGGCAACAATATCCTTTCAGCAGGTGTTCAAGTGGGAGTCCTTTCAAAAACTTTAGGAACGAACTGGATTGCAATTGACCCAACAGACCCAAACATACCAACAACAGGATTGTCGCAGGGTGGTTTTGATGCAAATGTTGGATTAATGTTTTACCAAAAAAATAAATACTACGCGGGAGTAAGTGCCACGCATTTGCCCGCAACCAGCCTAGCTGAATTAGGATTTGCAACTGCTCGTCATTTGTACGTTATGGGTGGTTACAATCATGATTTAAACAACGGTTTAGTAATACGTACAAACGCATTGGTAAAAACGGACATGAAGGCTTCACCAGCCATTGATGTCAATGCGAATGTTTTATGGAACAATTTACTTTGGGGTGGTGTTGCTTTCCGTCCAGGAGATGCGATTATTCCAATGGCTGGAATGCAAATGTCATTGAATACGGTTCAACAAGGCCGCTATACATACACGCACGGATTTAAAATGGGATATTCATATGATGTTACACTTAGTGCAATAAAGAACTACAGTGCCGGGTCACATGAGTTCTTTTTGACATATGAATTTAATCTCGGAAAAACCCCAATTCGAAGAATTTCGGGTGATCCTCGATTATTGTAACAATAAAATGAAACTCAACGCAGTTATAAATACGTTAAACTTAACCCAACAGAGTTTAACTCATTAATTTAGGAAGTCATGAAAAAATCAATTTTGTTTTTCGCATTAGTGTCTTCGTTGCTTGTAGGATGTTATCCTGGACCAGCTGGAGAACTAGTAGGTGTTTACCCTCGCGAGGAATGGGTTCAAGTGAATCCTTACGGAATGAATTACATTCATTTCGGTTCTTTCACAATGGGAAATAACGACCGCGACCTCGCTGGTGGTATGACTGTGAAAGCCAAAACGGTTACCGTTTCAGCTTTTTACATGGACCAACATGAGATTGCGAACAATGAATATCGCCAGTTCGTCTTTTGGGTACGTGACTCTTTAATGAGAGATCAATTGGCTCAAAACGAAATCGAAGGATTCGGAATTTCTGAGCGTGAAGACGGTCGTGAGATGGATCGTTTCATCAACAAGGGCTACAAGCTCGATTGGGAAACTGAAATCGACATGGAGAACGATGAGATTTTCGATATCGTTTATGATGAGTTCTATCTTCAAGGAGCTGACAAGTATTATGATCGTAAGGAAATTGATTCTCGTAAGTTGAAATACCGCTACTGGTGGATTGACTTCGAAGGTGCTGCAAAGAAAAAAGGAAATCGTGATGAAGAAACTAGCGAGAAGAACTCATTAGACCAGTTGCACTCTATTAAAATCAATTCAGATAGAACGAAATTTGTTATCGAAGAACAAATCAATGTTTATCCAGACACCTTGGTGTGGGCGCATGATTTCACATACTCGAACAATACACATTTAACAGAAACATATTTCTGGCATCCAGCTTATGACGACTATCCAGTGGTTGGAGTAACTTGGGGTCAGTGTCAAGCCTTCTGTGCTTGGAGAACCCAAATCCTAAACGAGTGGAAGCAGCAAAACGGAGAAACATTCGTTCAGCGTTTCCGCTTGCCTTCAGAGGCTGAGTGGGAATATGCTTCACGCGGTGGACTTTCAAATGAAGAGTATCCTTGGGGCGGTCCTTACACACGTAACTATCTAGGTTGTCCATTAGCTAACTTCAAGCCTATGCGCGGTGACTATCCAGATGATAATGGAGTTCATACTGTTCCAATAGGATCATACTCTCCAAACGGCTGGGGTCTATACAACATGGCGGGAAATGTTGCGGAGTGGTGTAACACTGCATATGACGAGGGAGCTTATGAAGTTATGCATGATTTGAATCCAGAGTACGACTACCGCGCTAAGGAGGATGATGCAACTACTCAAAAGCGTAAAGTAACACGCGGAGGATCTTGGAAAGATATTTCATACTTTATACAATGCGGAACTCGTTCATACGAATTCCAAGACACGGCTAAGTCATACATCGGTTTCCGTTGTGCAATGACATACTTAGGTCGTGGTAAAAGCGGTCCTGCTGAAGACTGGAACAGTCCAGCTGGGAGCGAATAATTCATAGAAACCAATTAGAAACCATATAAATAACTTAAATTTTTAAATCAATGAAACCTGGAAGTAAAGCTTGGAAAAATTTTATGGCAAAACTGTACGGAATCGGAGCAGCTGTCGTAATTATTGGAGCGATGTTTAAAATTCAACACTGGCCATTTGCGTCTTTGTTACTTGTTGTGGGATTGACTACAGAGGCTATTATCTTCTTTTTCTCAGCGTTTGAACCTTTACACGAAGAGCCAGATTGGTCTTTGGTTTACCCTGAATTAGCTACTCCAGAAGATGGTGAGCACGGTCACGGGTCTAAGAAGACTGTTGTAAACAAAGGTGTTTCTCAGCAGTTAGATGCTCTTTTGAGTGAGGCTAAAATCGATGGTGATTTGATCTCAAGTCTTGGAGACGGAATGAGAACATTTAGCTCGAATGCTCGTCAAATGGCAGATTCAACTGATGCTGTTACGGCAAGTTCAGATTACGCAAGTTCATTGCAAGATGCTTCTGCGAAAGTTACTAAATTGGCTTCTACCTATGAAGCTGCTTCTGAGCAATTGACTGGACTTGTTGCTCACACAGAGCAAGGTGCAAGCGCAGGTGAGAATTTGCAAAAAATGTCGCAAAATCTTGCAGCATTGAACGGCATGTACGAGTTGCAATTGACAGAATTAGAGAAGACACGTCTTATGTTCGGAGATATGGGTGCATTGGTTAAAAATCTTGCCGACTCAGTTGAAGATACTAAGTTGTACAAAGAGAATATTTCTGAGCTTGCGCACAACTTGAAGTCGTTGAACACGATTTACGCTAATATGTTAAATGCAATGGGCTCTGGCCGTCAAGCATAAGTTCCACATAATAATTGTAGTAATTAAAATAAGGAGGAACTAAAATGGCTGGTGGAAAAGAAACCCCACGGCAGAAGATGATCGGGATGATGTATCTCGTTCTAACCGCACTTCTTGCTATGAATATTTCGAAGGACGTTTTGAACGCCTTCATACAAATCAATCGCGGATTGGTTAAAAACAGCGCCAACTCAGAGGAGCGTGCTGATGCTACTTTAGGATTATTAGACAATTGGAGTGACAAGGAAAAGGCTCGTCCTTTCCAAGACAAAGCACACGAAATTGTTGATAAGGCCGATGCTCTGGTAAAGCACATCATTGAAATGAAGGCGCACGTTTTAGCATGTTCTGCAAAAGGCAATGCTGACGGAGCAGGATTCGAAGAGTATATTGTAGATGGACATTTGGTTGACATAGGAGACAAGGAAAAAGTTTCTAAGCCCGATGAAAATCAAAACACAACAGGTATGCTTATCGGAGACGAGCCGGCATCACCTAAAAACGGTCCGTGGTCTGCAGTTGAATTGCGTGAGAAGTTGACAGCATTTTCCGATGAGTGTCAAAACTTAGCGGTAACTGACTTGAAAGGAAACATGCACACATTAGCGGATGGGGC
Organism: Flavobacteriales bacterium; assembly: GCA_044354975.1. GTDB lineage: Bacteria > Bacteroidota > Bacteroidia > Flavobacteriales_D > Sanyastnellaceae > CAIZGX01. The sequence continues at coordinate 17,985 of JBIKZA010000024.1, read as the reverse complement.
ACCAGAGGCTAAGGCTTTAATTGCTAACACTTTTGCGTTTGCCGATATCCCTAGCAGCGAAAAAGGTGAGCCAGATGAGAAGTGGGAAACTGCACTTTTCTATCACTCTCCATTGGCTGCGGTAATTGCCCACTTGAGTAAAATTGAGTCTGACGTTATCTTGGTTAAAAACACAATGTTAAACTTCTTAGCTTCTTCCATTAACGCTTCCGATTTGAAATTCTCGGATGTTACTGTAGCTGTTGTTCCAAAGCAAAGTTACATTTTGAAAGGAGACTCGTTTGTAGCAGAAATTTATTTAGCTGCATACAACAAGGCGAGTAAAACGAAAGTATACATGGGTGGTGAAGTTGGAGACGGAGCAAAACCTGAAGTTTTTGATTATTCTGGGAAAGAAGCTATCATGTCTGGTACAGACGGAAAGTGTAAATTCAAGATAAACGAAAGCGCTTTGGGATCACACTCTCACAAAGGGGTAATTGTTTATCAAGATGCCGATGGTTCTGATAAAGCAATTCCTTTCATCATCCCGCCATTTACGGTAGGTGAGGCAGCGTTAGTTGTTTCTCCAACTGCAATGATGGTGTTTTATGAGCGTGTAGAGAATCCAGTTGAGATTTCAGTTCCAGGTGTTGACGCAAGTCAATTGAGTGTTAGCATGAGCGGTGGTTCTATCTCTCAAAAGGGCGGTGGAAACTACATGGTAATGCCAACCAACGGTTCTAGGGAAGCAACAATTAATGTTTCTGCAGTAATTAACGGCAAGCAAGTGAGCATGCCTGCGAAGCAGTTTAAGATTAAGAAATTGCCAGATCCAACTCCGTCGTTCCAAGGAAAGAATCACATGACAACGACCATTTCTCGTGGAGATGCTACAGCGGCTTCTGCGGTATTTGCAAGTATGGGTGCTGACTTTGTATTCCAAGGTATTCCTGTGTCGATTAATGGATTCACAATGACTGTTGCGAGCGCAGGTAAGATTACACCTGAGATGCGCGCTACAGGTGGTTCATTAAGTTCGGAAATGAAAACAGCTTTATCGAAAGTGAAAACTGGAGATAAAATTTATGTAGAAAGAATTGAAGCTTCTGTGGCTGGTGAGAGACGTCCTCTTCCATCAATCAGTTTGAAAGTTCAATAATAACATTTAAAACGCAAGGCTATGAAAAAGCTAATTCCAGTTCTAATTGTTGCAGCATTCATGATTGTTGCCAACAGTGCTTACGCACAACCACGCAGAAATGTGTTGGATGGAGCGTATGTGCAAGAAAACAATCCGCAACGCAGAGTGAAGGAATGGCCTTATTTGCGCGAAGCTGATGTGCTTTGGAAGAAGCGCGTTTGGGAGGAAATTGATCTTCGTCAGAAGATGAACTACCCATTGTTGTACCCTCTTAAAGATTTAAAGGGTCGCAAGAGCTTGTGGCAAGTAATTATCAAGGGTGTAGACGACGGAAATCTAACCGCTTACAGCACAGGTCCAGATGGAGCAGACGATGAGTTTACTTACAAATTGGAGCCAGAGCAAGTTAAGGGGTTATTGAATATTCCTATTACAGTAAAGAACTACATCAATGCAGATGAGTACGTGTTGAAAGACACAATGATTACTCGTGAGGCAGAAGATATCGTTGGATACCGTTTGAAGGAAGATTGGATTTTCGACAAGCAACGTTCTCAGCGCTATGTGAGAATTATTGGTATTGCTCCAATGGTTCTTCCAAGAAACGCAGAAGGGCAATTGCGTGATCCAGACAACCCAGTAGCAGTTCCATTGTTTTGGTTATACTACCGCGAGTGTCGTTATGTATTCGCCAATTGGGATAGCTTCAACACAGTGAACGATGCGTTTCGTGGAAGCTACGATGATCTTTTCGAAATGAGAAGATTCTCTGCCCACATTATCAAAGAAGAAAATGTATACGATCGTGAAATTCAACAGTACGCTCAAGGACTAGATGCGTTATTGGAAAGTGAACGTGTGAAGAAGGAAATCTTCGAATACGAGCACGATTTGTGGAACTATTAATTTTAATGTTTTGAATCTGAACCCCTCGGTTTGACCGAGGGGTTTGTTTTTTTTAGGAAGGAAGAATGATTACAGTAGGGAATTTAAGTGTGCATTTTGGCTCGAGAGAGTTGTTTTCGAAGATCGGATATTTCATTGGTCCACGCGAAAGAATAGGTTTAGTGGGAAAGAACGGAGCGGGGAAATCGACCATGCTTAAAATTTTAGCCGGAATTCAAAAACCTACTGAAGGAACTATTTCTTTAGCTAGAGGAACAACGATTGGATACCTTCCTCAAGAAATGGTGCACTCAGAAGATGCTTCAGTCTACGAAGAAGCACAAGGCGCTTTCCGTGAGCTACAAGTGATGAAGGCGCGTATGGATGAGCTAGGTGATTTAATTGCAAATCACGCCGATTACACTTCTGATGATTATGCCAATCTAATTGACGAAATAGAGTCCGTATCACATAGATTGTCGCTTCTTGATGTCGGGAGCACAGACGAGAAAATTGAGCGCGTATTAAAAGGTCTAGGCTTCTCTTCGAAAGATTTGAAACGTCCCATGCGCGAGTTTAGCGGTGGTTGGAAGATGCGCGTGGAATTGGGAAAACTTCTTTTAGAAAATCCTGATTTGTTATTACTCGATGAGCCAACCAATCACTTAGACATTGAGAGTATCGAATGGTTGGAAGAATTCTTGGTTGAATACCCAGGTGCAATTGTTCTCATTTCGCACGACAGAACCTTCTTGGATAATGTGACGAAACGTACCATTGAGATTTCAAAATCGAAATTGTACGATTATAAGTTTTCTTATTCCAAGTATATTGTCCAGCGCGAATCAGAGGTGGAACGTCAAGAAAACGCCGCCAAGAACCAACAGAAGTATATAGAAGACACGAAGAAGTTAATTGATAAATTCCGTGCGAAAAAAGACAAGGCGGCCTTTGCACAAACATTAATTCGTAAGCTTGATAAGCTTGATAAGATTGAGGTTGATGACATAGACGGAACGAAAGTTCGAATAGCTTTTCCTCCTTCACCACATGCGGGTAAGGTTATTTTAGAAGGATTTGATGTAGGAAAGTCCTACGGAGATTTACATCTTTTCTCGAAGGTTAATTTCCAAATCGTTCGTGGAGAAAAGGTGGCTCTAATTGGAAAGAATGGTGCGGGAAAGAGTTCAATGCTACGCATGATCATGAATCAAGAGGCCTTTGATGGTGAATTGAAGATTGGTTACAGCGTTGAAGTTGGCTATTATGCGCAAAATCAAAGCGATATTTTAGATGGTGAAAAAACTGTTTTTCAAACGATAGATGATGAAGCCGTAGGAGACATTCGCAAGGGTGTGCGTGGATTACTTGGAGCATTTTTGTTCAGCGGAGACGATATAGATAAAAAAGTTAAGGTCCTATCCGGAGGTGAAAAGGCGCGCCTAGCGTTTTGTAAATTGTTGCTACAACCTTATAACTTTTTGGTGCTCGATGAACCTACGAATCACTTGGACTTGGCTTCGAAAGAAGTGCTGAAGAATGCTATCGCCAAGTACGACGGAACTGTTTTGTTGGTTTCTCACGACAGGGATTTCTTGGACGGATTAACCCAAAAAGTTTTCGAGATACAAGCGGATAGAATGGTTGTATTCCCTGGTGATGTGAAGGAATTCTTAAGAGACAAAAAGGCTACGAGCATTGCTCTTTATGAGAATGAAAAAGTGATAAAGCAGCAAGAGAAAATTCAAAAGGAAGAGACATTCGTTGAGCCCAAGCCTGCAGTGAAAATTGATAAGACGAAGGAGAAGGAGATCAAGAAAGTTGAAGGAGACATTGAAAAGAAGGAGCTGCAAATGGCGGAACTTGAAAATGAAATGTCAACTATGGACTATACAAATTTAGATCTCGTGAATTCACAAAACACCAAGTACGAGCAACTGAAAAAGGAGCTTGAAAGGCTTATGGAAAAATGGGAAAATCTTGCCGCGGAATAATTACTTTCCGTGACAAGATTTGTATTTCTTTCCAGAACCGCATGGACACGGTTCGTTTCGATTAATTTTTGGATCAGCAACAACAGGTGCACTTCGTTGCTGAGAAATTCTTTCACCTGCTTCTTGTGCTTGACTTGCATGTTGATTCAAGTTTCCAGAATCCGCTTTCATGGTTTGTGTGCGAACAACTTCGCGTTGAGGCGCTTGATTGGCTTGAGTTCCGGAAGGCAGTTGACAAGTCAATAGGAAATTAGCAATTTCAGCATTGGTCTTCGTAATCATGATTCGGAACAAATCGAAACTTTCCTTTTTGTAGATCAACAAAGGGTCTTTTTGCTCGTGAGCGGCAAACTGAACATTGCTTCTTAGATCGTCCATTGCTCGTAAATGCTCCTTCCAATTTTGATCTATAATGGCCAACGTAATTCCTTTTTCAAGGGCGCTAATCATTTCTTTTCCACCCGAAGAATGAGCTCTTTCTAAATTCACAGCAACCTGAATTCCCTTTAGACCATTGTTGAATGGAATGGCAATGTTTTGGTATCCTTGAGAATTGGTACGATAAACATTTTCAATAACTGGAAACGCTTCTTTCGCAAGGCTATCTATACGAGAAGTATAAGCCATTAAAACAGCTTCGTATGTTGCATGAATCACATTCATTTCATTTTCTGAAATGAACTTGTCATGTGTTACGGGCGCTTCAATACCGAAATAACGCAACAATTCAATTTTGTAAGCGTCGTAGTTTTTCGCGCTGTGGGCATACGAAACAGCTGCTTGAGCCAAGTCGTATAGCATGTTGTCAATGTCAAGCTTCAAGCGCTCTCCAAACAAGGCGTGTCGTCTACGTTTGTAAATAACTTCACGCTGCGCGTTCATGACATCATCGAATTCCAACAATCGTTTGCGTATACCGAAATTGTTTTCTTCTACTTTTTTCTGAGCTCTTTCGATAGAGCTGGTAATCATTGAATGTTGAATGACTTCGCCTTCCTTGAGGCCAAGTCTGTCCATCATTTTAGCAATGCGATCGCTTCCAAATAATCGCATGAGATCATCTTCAAGTGCAACGTAGAACGAGGTTGATCCCGGATCTCCTTGTCGACCGGAACGTCCGCGCAACTGGCGGTCAACGCGACGAGAATCGTGTCTTTCAGTACCAATGATAGCTAATCCACCAGAATCTTTAACACCTTCACCAAGTTTAATGTCGGTACCACGGCCGGCCATGTTTGTGGCAATGGTTACAGTTCCTGCCTTTCCCGCAAGTGAAACAATTTCCGCTTCTTTTTGGTGAAGCTTCGCATTCAAAACTTGATGGTCAATACCGCGTTGACGAAGCATTCTGCTCAGAACTTCAGACACTTCAACGGTAGTAGTACCAACCAATACAGGTCTTCCGGCTTCACGTAACTCTGCTATTTCTTCAATTACCGCGTTGTATTTTTCTCTCTTCGTTTTATAAATCTTATCGTCTTGGTCCTTTCTAGAAATCGCACGATGTGTTGGAATAATCATTACATCTAACTTGTAGATGTCCCACAATTCACCTGCTTCGGTTTCTGCAGTTCCTGTCATACCCGCCAGTTTATGGTACATGCGGAAATAGTTTTGCAAAGTAACAGTCGCGTAGGTTTGTGTTGCTGCCTCAACTTTTACATTTTCTTTCGCTTCAATCGCTTGGTGAAGTCCGTCAGAGAACCTGCGTCCTTCCATCATACGACCGGTCTGCTCGTCAACAATTTTTACCTTGTTATCCATAACCACGTATTCCTTGTCTCTTTCGAAAAGAGCATAGGCTCTAAGAAGTTGATTTATGGTATGAATACGCTCGCTCTTTACGCTGTAATCGCGCTGCAATTCTTCTAAAGCACTCACACGCTCCGCGTCGGATTTTGAAGATTTTTCGATGATGGCAATTTCGGTTCCGATATCTGGAAGGACGAAGAAACGATCGTCTTCCATGTTTTTCGACATCAACTGAATTCCCTTGTCGGTCAATTCAATTTGATTGTTTTTTTCGTCAATGACAAAGAACAATTCAGCGTCTGCCTTTGGCATTTCGCGCTGGTTGTCTTGTAGATGTTGTCCTTCTGTTTTTAAAAGAACGGCTTTAATTCCGTCTTCACTTAAAAATTTAATTAAGGCTTTGTTGCGCGGTAATCCCCGGTATGCGCGAAGAAGGGCTAATCCTCCTTCTGTTAATTCTTCTTTGTTCGGAGTTCCAGATTCGGGTTGAAGTTTTTTCTTAGCGTCAGTTAAAAAATCTGTAACCGCGGATTTCTGCGCGTTAATTAAGACTTGAATCTTTGGTTTTAACGCGTCGAATTCTTGTTGATCTCCTTTCGATGTCGGACCTGAAATGATAAGCGGGGTTCTCGCTTCGTCAATTAAAACAGAATCTACTTCATCAATAATTGCAAAGTGGTGCTTGCGTTGAACCAAATGTGAAGCCTCTACCGCCATGTTGTCGCGCAGGTAGTCGAAACCAAATTCATTGTTCGTTCCAAAGGTGATGTGCGAACGGTAGGCGTTTCTTCGTGCGTCGGAATTCGGTTGGTGCTTGTCAATGCAGTCAACACTTAATCCGTGAAATTCATAAAGTGGCCCCATCCATTCAGAGTCACGACGAGCCAAATAGTCATTCACGGTTACCACGTGAACACCTCTATTCGCAAGTGCATTTAAGAAAACAGGAAGTGTTGCAACAAGCGTTTTACCCTCACCGGTAGCCATTTCGGCAACTTTCCCTTGGTGAAGGGCAATACCTCCGATCAGCTGGACATCGTAGTGAACCATGTCCCAAATGAATCTGTTCCCAGCAGCCGACCAGTTGTTTTTCCAAATGGCCTTGTCTCCTTCTATGCGAACGTAATCTTTGGAAGTTTGAATAGCGAAATCTTTGTCAAATGCGTTTGCCGAGACCGTGATTTCCTCGTTGTTTTTGAAAATTTCTGCAGTGCGCTTAATGACTGCAAATGCCTCTGGAAGTATTTCGACTAGAACCTTTTCAATTTCTTCGTTTATTGTTTTTCTTACTTTGTCAACTTCAGCGTAAATGCCTTCTTTTTCTTCCAAAGCGTCAAGCGGAAGCTCATCGGCTTTATCATTCAATGCTTGAACTTCATCTTCAAGGTGCTGAATATGTTTTTGGATCCGAGTTTGCATGTCTTGAGACATCTGACGGACATCATCTGCACTAGCGTTTGAAAGGGCTTCGCAAGCAGATTTAGTAGCTTTAAGAAGCGGTTGAATAGCTTCAATATCTTTCTCTTTTTTATCTCCGATTATTTTCTTCAGAATAGTATTCAGCGCTCCGAGCATAGGTTCATCAATTAATGGTTACAAATGTAACGCCTTCTTCTATTTGATAAGGGATAAAATGAAGACGTATTTACTATTTTTCAAGCTAAAAGTAGTGCCACATAATATATCGGAAATTCTGTCATTTTTGCAAGAAAAAAAATTAAAATTTGCGAATCACTAGATGGGCAAGGGTTCTAGGGATATGAAAATTTAATTGTTAAAAACTAGCCCTTCTTGTTAACTGTTTTAAGTTGCAATTTCACAATCAATAACGAATCTTTGAAGTCCTGAATTTCTATTCTCGATTTTTATGATCTCGAAAGAAGTTAAAGAATAAAACAACTCAATTAATTAGACAGATGCAGCACGAAGAGCCACTTTTAACAGAAAATCCAGACAGATTTGTACTTTTCCCTATTGTTCACCAGGATATTTGGCAGATGTACAAAACTTCAGAGGCAAGTTTTTGGACGGCTGAGGAGATTGATTTAAGTGTTGATCTGGTTGACTGGAATACAAAGTTGAATAACGATGAACGTCACTTCATTAAACATGTATTGGCTTTCTTCGCGGCAAGCGATGGAATTGTAAATGAGAATTTGGCAGAGAATTTCGTTCGCGAAGTTCAATATACTGAAGCGAAATTTTTCTACGGATTTCAAATCATGATGGAAAATATTCACAGTGAAACTTATTCATTGTTGATTGACACTTACATCAAGGATACAGCAGATAAAAATTATTTATTCAAGGCAATAGACACGTTAGATTGCGTGAAGAAGAAGGCTGATTGGGCGTTGCGTTGGATAAAGGGCGGAACGTTTGCGGAACGTTTGGTAGCCTTTGCTGCTGTCGAAGGTATTTTCTTCTCAGGAAGTTTTTGCAGTATTTTCTGGTTGAAGAAACGCGGTCTAATGCCAGGATTGACTTTCAGTAATGAGTTGATTAGTCGTGACGAAGGAATGCATTGCGACTTTGCTTGTTTGCTTTACAATGAGCATATTCAGAATAAACTTCCAGAAGGCCGTGTACGCGAAATTATAGAACAGGCCGTTGCCATTGAGCGTGAGTTTATAACTGACGCTCTTCCAGTTCGATTAATTGGAATGAACAGCGATTTAATGAGTCAGTATATTGAATTCGTAGCAGACAGATTGTTGAGCGAACTAGGGAGCGATAAAATATACAACAGCACAAATCCGTTCGATTTTATGGATTTAATAAGTGTTGAAGGAAAGACGAATTTCTTTGAAAAGCGTGTGGCAGAATATCAGAAGGCAGGAGTGAAAGATGGCCCATCAGAAGATTCAAGAGCCATTTCATTCTCGGAAGAATTCTAAGAAAATTAAGCATTAACGAAATATATAGAAGCACATGTTTGTAGTAAAAAGGGACGGTAGAAAAGAGACAGTGAAATTCGATAAGATCACTGCCAGAATTTCAAAATTATGTTACGGGTTGAACCCCATCATAGATCCTTTGAAAATTGCCATGAAGGTAATTGAAGGGGTATTCGATGGAGTAACCACAAGTCAGTTAGATACGCTAGCAGCTGAAATAGCCGCTACGAATACGACGACGCATCCGGACTATGCTCTTCTTGCCTCTCGAATAGCTATTGGAAACTTACACAAGAACACCAAGAAGTCTTTTTCTCAAACTATTTCAGATTTATACAATTATGTAGATCCGAAGACTGGAAAAGGCGCGGGCTTAATCGCAGAAGACGTTTACAACGTGATAACGGAAAATGCGCCATTATTGGACAGCACGATTATATACGATCGTGATTTTCAATTCGATTATTTCGGTTTCAAAACATTAGAAAAATCGTATTTGTTGAAAATGCACGGAACTGTTGTTGAACGTCCGCAACATTTGTTCATGCGCGTTGCTGTTGGAATTCACAAGACAGATTTAGATGAAATTGTGAAGACGTACAACATGATTAGCGAAGGATGGTTCACACATGCAACCCCAACGCTTTTCAATGCTGGAACACCGAAGCCTCAGATGAGTTCTTGCTTCCTTATTCAAATGAAAGATGACAGTATCCCTGGAATTTATGATACATTGAAGCAAACAGCTTTAATTTCTCAAAGCGCCGGTGGTATAGGACTTAGCATTCACAATGTTCGTGCGAAGGGTTCATACATTAGAGGTACAAACGGTACGAGTAATGGTATTGTTCCAATGTTGCGCGTGTTCAACGATACGGCGCGTTATGTAGACCAGGGAGGTGGAAAGCGTAAAGGTTCTTTCGCAATTTATCTTGAACCGTGGCACGCAGATGTTTATGACTTTCTAGACCTTAGAAAAAACCACGGTAAAGAAGAAATTCGTGCACGCGATTTGTTCTACGCTCTATGGATTCCCGATTTGTTTATGCAGCGCGTGAAGGACAACGGAACATGGACATTGATGTGTCCAAATGAATGTCCTGGACTTTCTGATTGTTGGGGTGAGGAATTCGAAAAGTTGTATACTAAATACGAGTCGGAAGGAAAAGGAAGAGAGACAATCAAAGCACAAGACTTGTGGTACAAAATTATCGAGTCGCAAATTGAGACCGGTAACCCTTACATGTTGTACAAAGATGCTGCGAATCGCAAGAGCAATCAGCAAAACCTGGGTACCATTAAGAGTTCGAACTTGTGCACCGAGATTATCGAGTACACAGCGCCCGATGAAATTGCAGTTTGTAATTTAGGTTCTATTGCCTTACCGAAATTTGTAAAAGACGGAGCTTTCGATCACGATAAATTGTTTGAAGTGACTTACCAATTAACGGTGAACTTGAACAAGATTATTGACGGAAATTATTACCCAGTTCCTGAAACTCGTAATTCAAACATGCGTCACCGTCCAATTGGAATTGGTGTTCAAGGATTGGCAGATGCGTTTATTTTATTGCGTTTCCCATTTGAATCGGAGGAAGCGAAAAAGTTGAATCGCGAAGTTTTCGAAACCATATATTATGCGTCTTGCACGGCGTCGAAAGATTTAGCGCGCAGAGACGGTGCGTACGAAACCTTCCAAGGTTCTCCAGCATCGAAAGGCATTCTTCAATTCGATATGTGGAATGTTACTCCAACAGATCGTTGGGAATGGAGCGTATTGAAAGAAGAGATTACGAAATACGGAATGCGCAACAGTTTGTTGTTAGCACCAATGCCAACGGCTTCTACAGCACAGATCTTAGGAAACAACGAGTGTTTCGAACCTTATACGACAAACATTTATTCAAGAAGAACTTTGGCAGGCGAATTCATTGTTGTGAATAAGCACTTATTGAAAGACCTCGTAAATCTTGGGTTGTGGAACGACAATTTGAAGAACAAGTTAATGTCAACCAGTGGTTCCGTTCAGAACATCGATGAGATTCCAGACAACTTGAAAGCCCTTTACAAAACAGCTTGGGAGATTTCACAGCGTGTGGTAATTGATATGGCTGCTGATCGCGGAGCTTACATTTGTCAGAGTCAGTCGTTGAATATTTTCATGGAAAATGCAAACTTCGGCAAGCTTACTTCTATGCACTTCTACGCTTGGGAGAAAGGATTGAAAACAGGTATGTATTACTTGCGCACGAAAGCGGCCACAGATGCTATTAAGTTCACCGTAGACAAGTCTCAATTGTCTCAGCCGAAAGCTGAAGTAGTTATAGAGAGCGCGCCTGTTACTGTAAGTATGAATATTACACCGGATACTCTTTCTCAGAAAAATGTAGACGCAATTGCTTGTTCAATAGACAATCCAGATTCTTGCGAGTCTTGTAGCGGATAATTCAAGGAATTAATAAATAAGGAAAAGGGTCGCTGTGCGGCCCTTTTTTTTCTTCATTTCATTTTTAATAAGTTCTTTTTGAACCTTGCTCGATATATTGAAATGGTTGTAAATTGTAGTCAAATGAGAAAGCTCCTATTCAATCTTCTTACGTTGTTGACCACAACTGTCTCCTATGCGCAAACGCTGCGAGGAAAGGTAGTTGAGCAACAGAATCAAGCGTCACTCACAGGTGCTGTTGTTTTTCAGAAGGGCACGAGCAATGGAGCTTCTAGCGATTACGACGGAGAATTTTCCATTAAAGTTTCTGGACTTCCGGTGACGTTGGTTGTGAAATATGTTGGCTTTGCTGATCAGGAAATTGTTGCAAGAAGCACCGATTTTATTTTGGTTGAAATGATGACTGGTGATTTCGGTCCAACTGTTATTATTCGGGATACACGCATTACTGAAAAGCAAAAACAGAATCCATTGACCGTTGAGCGCATGGATTTGACAGCGATTAAAAATTCCGCAGCGGGAAATTTTTACGAGGGATTAGGAGCATTGAAAGGAGTTGATTTAACCACAGCGAGTTTAGGATTTCGTGTTATCAATACGAGAGGTTTCAATTCGACATCTCCAGTAAGAAGTTTGCAATTGATAGACGGCGTAGATAACCAATCACCCGGATTGAATTTCTCCTTAGGGAATTTTTTGGGCGCGCCTGATTTGGACGTGTTTGCTGTTGAAATTGTGCAAGGGGCGAGCAGTGCATTCTACGGCCCAGGTGCCTTTAACGGGGTAATTAAAATGGAAACGAAAGATCCGTTTGTCTATACGGGTCTAACCGCTCAGCTGCGAGTGGGAGAGAGGCAATTGGTTGAGCCATCGGTTCGTTTTGCTCATGCGTTTTCCAACAAGGAAGGGTATAAGTACTTAGCATACAAATTCAATGTCTTTGCATTCAAAGCGTTAGATTGGTCAGCGGATAATCAATCTCCGATATACAATAGTGGATTTTCAGCTACTAATCCAGGAAGGTTTGATGCAGTGAATACCTATGGTGATGAGTATTTTCCAGCAAATGACCATGCAGAAGATCCAAACGGAAAACCGGGGTTGGGAACCTTTTTCAGAACGGGTTACCGCGAATCTGATTTAGTTGACTACAACACAAAGAATGTGAAAGCAAACGCTTCTGTTCATTTGCGTTTGAAACCTGAGTTAGAAGAGAATTCGCCGGAGTTAATTGTTGCAGGAAACGTAGGACAGGGAACGACGGTTTATCAAGGTGATAATCGATTCAGCCTTCGTGATATACTTTTTTATCAAGGAAGAGTTGAATTGAAAAAGAAAGACAAGTACTTCATTCGAATTTATGGAACAGGCGAGAATGCTGGAAAGAGTTTCGACCCTTATTTCACAGCATTGAAGTTGCAGGATGCTGCGCGTTCGGACGAGAATTGGGCGAATGTATACGTGAAGTACTGGCAAGATTCGGTTAGCGATATTATAACAGACAATTTGGGTTATCCGGAATATGTACAAAATCCAAATTGGCCGGCTGAACCGAATTTTTTTATTGTTCCTACAGACGAGCAATATGCTTCTTGGTCTGCTCAGAATGCAGATACGTTGTCCTATTTTCACCAGTTGGTAGAAAATTGGACGAACAACGGAACAGGCGGAATTCCTATTCAAGGGCAATATGGATTTTTTCAACCTGGATCTGCGATGTTTAACTCAAACTTCGACCGAATAATTTCTTCCAATAACAACGATGCTGATGGTGGGACGCGTTTCTATGATCGTTCTTCTTTGTTTCATACGCAAGGTGAATACCAGTGGACAGGGTCGGGTTTTATAGATTACCGAATCGGGGGGAACGCGCGTTTGTATAGCCCAAATTCAGCCGGGACAATTTTCACCGACGACACTGAGAGAATTTATAATTATGAAGGTGGATTGTATTTCGGGGCTACTCGAAAATTCATGGAGAACAGGTTGATTGCTAGCGGCACTTTGCGCTTGGATAAAAATGTAAATTTTGAGGCTTTGGTTAGCCCTGCGGCATCACTTGTCTTTCAGCCCAAGAAAAATCATTACTTGCGAGCATCCTTTTCTTCGGCATTGAGGAACCCAACACTAACCGATCAGTACTTGAGCTTGAATGTAGGCCCAGCTATTCTAAGCGGAAATTTGAATGGAGTTGATTCATTGATTACGTTGGCTAGTTTCAACGATTATCGAAATAGCTTGAATACAGATACATTGGTTTATTTCAATATAGACCCCATACGGCCGGAGCAAGTAAAGACATTAGAGTTTGGATACAGAGGCTCGTTCTTCGATCAAAAATTGTATATCGATTTGGGTGCTTATTACAGTGAATACAAGCACTTCATCGGATACAATATAGGAATTTCTGCAAATTTTCCTCCGCCATCTTATCTTCCAGAAGACTTACAAGTTTATCGTTATTCAGCCAATTCGAAGAATACGGTAACTACTCAAGGTGCTAGTGTTGGATTGAATTACTATTTTCATGAGAAGCACAGTTTCGGTGCGAACTATTCATTCAATAGTATTGTAAGAAGCGATCCGAATGACCCAATTATTCCAGCTTTCAATACGCCGAAGCACAAGTACAATTTAAGCGTTACTGGAAATAAATTATTTGAATCGGAAGAAGGAGATTGTTGGGGGTATAGTGTGAACTACAAATGGATACAAGGGTATTTGTTCGAGGGCTCCCCTCAGTTTACGGGATATATCAATACTTATGACATGGTAGATGTTCAAGTGAATTACAGTTTAATTGAATCAAATGTTTTCTTTAAGTTAGGAGCCTCTAACGTATTAAATAATCAACAAGTTCAGGTGTACGGCGGTCCCTCAATTGGAAGAATGGCCTATCTTAGCGTTCAATATTCGTTCAATCATCAAAAATCAAATAAATAACTTATGAAAAAAATCTACTCATTGATTGCAATTGCGATGTTGAGTGTAACAGGAGCAACTGCCCAACGTTACATGACAGAGCAATTTACTTCGGTTGACGTTCAAACGGACGTTACCTATGGCGTTAACGCTACAGTATTGTATTATTCCCAGCTTGGAGAAGCGATTCCAGAGGGATTAAAAATGGATGTTTATTCTCCAGCTGGAGATACTGAAACGAACCGTCCAGTTATCCTTTATTTCCATACAGGAAACTTTCTTCCTTTCCCACAGAACCAGGGAACTGGAGGAACAAAGACGGATGCTACAATTGTTGAATTGTGCACTCGTCTAGCTAAGTTGGGATATGTCGTTGCTTCTTGCGATTACCGTCTTGGATGGAATCCAATCGCTGCGACTCAAGAAGAGCGTGTAAACACATTGATTAACGCGGCTTACCGTGGTGTTCAAGACTGTCGCACTGCTGTTCGTTATTTCCGTAAGACAGCTGCTGAAGATGGAAACCCATACGGTATTGATCCAACCCGCGTTGCGGTATGGGGTCAAGGTACAGGTGGATATATCTCTTTCGCTGTAACAGGAATTGATGCATATACAGACTTGTTACTTCCTAAGTTCACAACTGGCGCTGGTATTCCAATGGTATTGGATTTCGTAAACGGAGATATTAACGGAACTTCTGTAGGTGTTAATCCATTAAACGGTGACACATTATGCTATGCTAACCACGTTGGTTACAGCTCAGACGTTAATGTTGCTTTAAACATGGGCGGTGCTTGTGGAGATATTTCTTGGATTGACGCAAACGACAATCCGATGATTTCTTTCCATGTTCCTTCTGATCCATTTGCTCCGTATTATACTGGAACTGTAATCGTTCCTGGCTTGAGTTTACCGGTTGTGGAAGTTCAAGGTAGCTACGATGTGCAACTGGCTATGAGTGCATATGGTAACAACGGCATTTTTGAATTAGCTGAAGGTTATGCTCCAGGTCTGCCTTACACAGATGCAGCGAATTCAACAAACAATGGTTTCCACGGGTTGTTCCCATTGGAGCGTCCTGCTACAACGCCTGCAGATTCAGCTCCTTGGGATTGGTGGGATACTGCTACAAATCCAGGAAGTGCAAATGGTTTGTTAACTAACCCTGATATGTCTATGGCAAAGGGAATGGCTTATTGCGATACACTTATGGGTTATTCAGTTCCACGTCTTGCTTGTGCATTAAATTTAAACACTAGCCCATGTTATATTGGTATAGATGAGAATGAAGAAGTTTCATTCAATGTATTTCCAAATCCAGCGAATGAGTCGTTTGCAATTCGCGCTTCAGAGCGTGTAAGTGCAATTCGTGTGTTCGATGCAATGGGAAGAGTGGTTTATAACTCTAACACTACAAACCAAGAGGTTGTATTCGTAGATTCTTCAAACTGGTCTGCAGGAATGTACACCGTTGAGATTCACACTTCGAACAACGCTGTTGCTAGAAAGAAAATGTTGAAGAACTAATTAGATTCTTTAATTAATAGAAAAGGCCCTAGAAATAGGGCCTTTTTTTATGGGGAATATTGTTGTTATGCGTTTGAGATAGCGTTGCAAATCTCTGCGAATTCTTCGGGTGTAAATTTCAATCTTTCCTTTTCAAAATTCATATCGTGAATATGATTGATTGGAATTAGATGCATGTGTGCATGTGGAACTTCCAGCCCAATGATACTAACTCCAATTTTTTTGCAGGGAATTATAGTTTGAATTTTACGTGCAACTTCTTTCGCAAATAGGTTCATTGCTTGAAGTTCTTCGCTAGGAAGATCGAAAATGTAATCTATTTCCTTTTTAGGAACCACCAAAGCATGTCCCTTTGCAACGGGGAGGATATCTAGAAAAGCAATGAAAAGTTCGTTCTCGGCTATTTTGTAGCACGGGATTTCTCCATTGATAATACGCGTAAAAAGGGTGGCCATTAGCGATTAATGTCTAGAATTTCGAGTTGTAAAGTTCCAGCAGGAACTTGAACTTCCGCAATATCACCCACTTTTTTGCCAAGCAATCCTTTGCCAATCGGGGAATCAATACTAATTTTTTTCAGAGCAAGGTTGGCTTCGTTTTCCGCAACGAGTGTGTATTCTACTTCAGTGTTAGACTTCAGGTTTTTCAATTTAACACGAGAGAGAATGTATACTTTAGAGTTGTCAATGTGCGAATCGTCGATTAAACGAGCATTAGCTGCTAGGTCTTCCATCTTAGCTATGCGTGCTTCAAGGTGTCCTTGCGCTTCTTTGGCTGCATCGTATTCAGCATTTTCACTGAGGTCACCTTTGTCTCTTGCTTCAGCAATTTGCTGACTAATTTTAGGACGCTCAACCATCTTGAGGTTGTATAAATCGTCTTTTAATTTTTTAAGTCCTTCCGCTGTGTAATAGGCAATGTGTGACATAGTCTTGTATGTATTAAAATAAAGAAACCCCGCGAACGAGGTTTCAAAACAAATATAGTAAGAATTTTAAAGCGTAATGTGAATTCCCATGCTATGGATTCCGTTGAATGGATTCGTTAAGCGATAAGAATAATCTAAGCCAATAACGCTTCCGTTATCACCTGCTGGTAATTGAATGGTCATTCCTCCAGTTGGTCCAGACAATGCGCTTTTCGCATTGTATGTTGTGTTAGACCCAATGTCTTGCTGGAAGCCACCTCTTAAGAAAAGACGGTTGCGAAGATTGTACTCTAGGCCAAGAGCCAATTGATCCTTACTGAACGAGTTCGAGGTATAAGCAGCATTAGCTGTCAACTTCATACTGTTTTTCATAAGGAAATCGTAAGCGAAACCAACGTTTACCATGGAAGGCATCTCGTAAGGCTGCGAACGTTGCTCAACAGTAAGTGTATTACCGCTTGAAGGTATTACGGCAGAAACGGTCATACCGTCACCCTTGTATTTCATTGGAGGCCCAACGTTACGAAGAGTAATTCCAAAGCGAACGTTGTCTTTTTCTCCTGTTACGTAGCGTATTCCAGCATCGAATGCAACACCTTGTGAGCGCACATTGTAGATGGCTTCGCTAATCAAACGAACAGTAAGACCACCGTAAATACTATTAGAGAATTCTTTCGCGAAGCTGATTCCAATGTTGGAATAGTTTACAGTGAAAGAACCAATGCCACCTTCAGGAAGAGCTTCTGTAGTGCGAGCGATGTCTCCGAAATTCATGTTTACAACAGACAATGCGAAGGCACCCGATTTGCCTACTTTTTGTCCAAAGGCTGCTGCGTTTAGTTGAATACCTGTTCCAACGAAATATTGCGTATTGGTGAAAAGCAATTCCGTTTTCTTAGTGAAGGCTAAACCGGCAACGTTTAAAAAAACACTTTCTACTCCTGTTACTGAAGAGAGAGAAGAATTTCCTAATCCCGATGATCGAGCCCAAGGATTCACTAGCAAGTGACTTGCACCGGCAGATCCAGATCTATCGGGATTTCCTGCAAAAAGCGAGGTGGTAATTCCTAAAATCAGGGAAAGTGATATGATTGATTTTTTCATGATCGTAATTCGTTTTTCAATTAGAAGTTATTCAAGTCAACTGGACGCATAACGCCGAACCATTTCAATATTTTCTCACCAATTCCTGGTACATCTACATGTATGATGTAAGTTCCTGATGCGATAGGAATGTTTCTTTCGTTTTTCAAATCCCAATCGATACTTGTGATTTTATCAGCTTTCTTGAATTGTCTGATTCTGTTACCATTTAGATCGTAGATCGTAACGGTACAAATGTCAGGAAGATTAGTAATCTTTACGCGGTTATCCAATTGATTGGTTTCATATGAACTGAACGCATAGTAAGGGTTAGGAACTACATTAATAATGTCAAGAACTGATGTAAGCGTGGTTGCATCGTTTAATGTGGTTGCAATGTTCTTCGTTGAGAAAGTATAAATGTT
>JBIKZA010000023.1:0-30701 GCA_044354975.1 Flavobacteriales bacterium | reverse complement strand
GGTTCCCAATTGCTCTTCCACATGCAATCAAACCGTAACAGTATGCCCACAACCTTCTTTTATTGCACAACCTGTTCAGCCCGCCACTGTATGTCTCGATGGAACATTCAATGCATTGAGCGTTACTGTTAGTTATTTATGCCCAGGGTCGCCTTCCTATCAATGGTATTCGAATATAAATCCTACTAGTTCTGGAGGAATTTTAATCTCAGGAGAAACTTCAGCAAGTTATGTCCCACCTGCAACTGCAGTTGGAACCATTTACTATTACTGCGTTGTGACCTTTCCAAATAACACGAATTGCACTCAAATAATTTCGATTAATGTTCCAGCAATCGTTGTCCCAGACCCTGTCGCTACTGCCACTCCGGCAACGCAAACCATTTGCGTGGGTGGTACAGTGCCAAATCCATTAACGGGCGCTTATACCAATGGTGTTGGAACACCAAGTTACCAATGGAACCTTGTTGGCGCTCCAACACCCGCCATCAGTGGGGCAACATTATCTACATACACACCTCCAGCTTTCTCTTCTACAGGAACTTTCAATTACACCGTAACGATAAATACTTCAGGAAGTGGCTGTAACGCCAGCACCTCTGCCCCTATTGAAGTTATTGTAATTCCTGATCCCACAATTACAACCCAACCCATAGGAAACATCTATTGCCAAAATACAGCTGCAGTAAATATTACTTCTCTTTCAGTAGTTGCAACCGGAGGAAGCGGCACATTCTCATACCAATGGTTTGTGAATACAACCAATTCAAATACAGGAGGAGCAGCCATTCCTGGTGCAACTTCAGCATCATTCTCCCCTCCATCTAGCACTGTCGGAACGTTTTACTACTATTGCGAAATTTCTCAGCCAGTAACCAATTGTAGCGTTACATCGAACCCAGCAGAAATTATTATTGTAGCAAGTCCTACCTTTACTTCTCAACCATTAAATACACAAACACTTTGTAACGGAGGTACAACAACTCCCTTAAGCGTTGTTACAGCCGGTGGAACCGGAAACATTACCTACCAATGGTACTCGAACACAACTAGCAGTTATGTAGGCGGGACATTAATTTTTGGTGCAACTCAGAGTTCTTATACACCGCCAAATACGAATGCAACATTACCAAATACCACTTATTACTACTGTATAGTTAGTTACAGTGCCGGAGGGTGCTCGAGCATTACTTCAAACATCAGTGTAATTAATATTTATCCTGCAGTAATAATTTCTACTCAACCGCTAAATGCAGAAACTATTTGTGTCGGGGGATCATCCTCAAACCTAGTTGTTTCTGTTCTTGCGGGAACAGGAACAGGAAATTATAGTTATCAGTGGTACAGTAATTCATCCGCATCAAATTCCGGTGGAACGGCTATCAGTGGAGCAACATCAGCAACACTTCCATCTCAGGTGTTTAATAATGTTGGAGCTTACTATTTCTATTGTCTAATTACAGATTCGGGAAATGGGTGTGGTAGTATTGCTTCTGCAGTTGCAACTGTAACCGTTGTTAACGACCCTACAATTTCAGTTCAACCTCTGCCTACTCAGTCCATTTGTCAAAATGCTGCCCCAATTGTTTTAGAAATTACCGCGAATGGGGGAGATGGTGCACTTCAGTATCAATGGTATTCAAATACGAGTAACTCCAATTCTGGTGGCATAGCTATAATCGGTGCCACTTCGCCCAATTTCACACCTTCTTCCATTAATATTGGAACGTATTATTATTATTGCGTAATCACAACACCTACATCTGGGTGTTCTGTTTCAAGCGCTGTCGGTTCAGTGATTGTTATCTCTGGCCCAACATTTACAACTCAACCATTATCTAGTGTTGTCTGCCAAGGCGGATCTGTTCAACAAATGTGTGTAACATTTATTAACGGCACAGGCACACCACAATATCAATGGTACAGTAATTCATCTGCTTCAACTTCAGGCGGCGTGCCAATTCCAAACGCAAATTCAAATTGCTATACCCCTGCTTCGAATATTGTTGGAACAACATATTATTACTGCCTGATTAACTTAATTGGGGGAGGATGCAGTTCAATAATATCGAACATTTCAAGCGTTATCGTCAATCCTATACCAGTGGCACAGCCCATCGCAGATTTAACTTTTTGCAATCAAGGGCAAACTTCTGTTGTAGTCTTAAATTCCAACGAACAGAATACAACATTTCAGTGGAGTATAAGCAACCCTAGTATTGGAGTTCCTATGCAAAACGGAACTAGTAATTCGATACCTAGTTTCATAGCAACCAATAGTTCGACTAGCATTATTTCATCTCAAGTAAATTACACTCCTGTATACACTAGCAATGGAGTTTCTTGTAGCGGAACAAGCTCAAGTTTTAACATTTTTGTGAACCCGACTCCTCTCATGAGTCTATTCAATCCGGAACTATTTGTTTTTTGTGAAGCTTCTCAAGGATTTGTCGCATTCTCCTCGAACATTCCATCTAACATATCCTACAACTACACCAATGACAACAATCTCATTGGCGTGCCATTAAGTGGAACTATTTCTTCCCCTTCAAACGGCCTTTCTTTTCTCGCAGTGAACAACAGCAACCAACCTCTAACCTCTAATTTCTTGGTTTCGCCAGTATTCACAAATAACAATCAATCATGTCCGGGAAACACTGTTTATTTCGCAATTACAGTTAACCCTCTACCTGATATCATACCCGTTTCTTCACAAACGGTGTGCGCCACCGAAACTGCCTCAAATTTATATTCGAGCATCAATCCAATTATTGGACCTGGAACAAATTATGTTTGGACCAACACAAACCCAGCGATAGGTATGGCGTCTACTGGAGTCGGATCAAATTATTTCACCTCTACCAATACAACTTTGTTTCCTATTTCAGGTACAATCTCTGTTGCTCCAACTTATACGAATAATGGAGTAACCTGCCAAGGATCTAGCATAAGCTTTGATCTTATTGTAAATCCAATGCCTACTATCAATCCAATTAGCAACCAAACTCTTTGTTTGGGTGATTTAACTAATACCATTGATCCAAGTGGTCCAATTCCCAACACGATTTTCAACTGGACCAATAATAGCAACTCAATTGGCTTGGGTGCAAGTGGCGCTGGAATAATCAACTCGTTTTTAGGATTAAACTCTACAAACCAGGCTAATAGTGCCACGATTAGCTATACGCCTACATATACTAACAACAACGTCACCTGCTCAGGACAGTCCATACAAGTCGGAATTGTCGTTAATCCAGTTCCAATCCTTCAGGGTATCTCCAATATTGAAATATGTGCGCAATCGAACGTTTCGGTTCCCTTCTTAACGACGAATAATGTTTCAAACACTGTATTCCAATGGACAAATAGCAACTCTCAAATTGGATTACCATTGAATGGTGAAGGACCTATTTCTTTTTACGCTCAAAACAGTACCTCTTCACCTATAAGTGCAACTATATCGGTAACTGCATTATACGTGCAATCAGGGGATACTTGTGTTGGATCAATTGAGGTATTCACTATCGTTATATTACCAACACCAACAATTAACCCCATCTCAAATCAAACAATTTGTGCGAATAACTTATCAAATGCAATATCATTTCAGGCAAATTATAGCGGTGTAATTTTCAATTGGAGCAATACAAACTCAAACATTGGTTTAGGTACAAGTGGCAATGGAAATATTGCTCCTTTTACAGGAACTAATAATGGAACAAATCCCATTCAAGGACTTTTAACCGTTACGCCTTCGCTAACGACGAATTCTCAAGTTTGTTCTGGCACACCCGTAAATGCTACAGTTACGATCAATCCTTTGCCCTTAATCAATACCATTCCCAATACAACTTATTGCGAAGGACAATTCATTAACGTTGTTTTCTCAAGTAACATCAGTTCCAGTGTCACCTATGATTGGACTAATTCAAACTCGTCAAATGGGATTGGAAGTTCGGGAAATGGGAATATTAATTTTACTGGTTCAAACAATAACTTAGTGAATGAGACTTCTAGTTTCGAAGTAACTCCAATTTTTAATTTCAATGGTGTTTATTGCCCAGGTAATTCTACCACATTTAACATTGAAATAATTCCAACACCGACGATTAATCCGTTATCCGACATAACCATATGCAATGGAAGTCCCGTAGATGAGATTTTATTTTCAAGTCCTTATACAACTGCCGATTTCAATTGGACAAATTCAATTCCTACCATTGGAATTGCAGCAACAGGTGTTGGCAACATTCCTGATTTTAATGCAATAAATAATTCTACAACAAATCCTATTGTCTCTTCGGTTTTCGTAACACCATTTATTTCCCAATCGAATTTGACTTGTGCAGGAATTCCAGAAAATTTCAACATTACAATCCTTCCTAGCACAACAATCAACCCAATATCAAACCAGCTATATTGCAACCAGGAATTCACTCAATTTATTCCGATAACTGGAACCGGGAATTCATTCAGCTGGTCTAACGATAACATTAATATCGGTTTAGGTAACACTGGAACTGGAGTAATTAATAGTTTTCAAATCATTAACAATTCAAACCAGATTGATCAAAGTAGTATTACAGCGTATTCAAGTTATACATTAAATGGAGTTTCTTGTCCTGGCGACACAACCGCTTTTAGCATTTCGGTTTTACCCACTCCAACCTCAAACGTTACTTCTGACATCACTATATGCAATGGGATTACTGTGCCGGAAATTATATTTTCAGGGAACGCCACAACATTCAATTGGCTTAACTCAAATTCAACTATTGGTTTACCCAACAGCGGATCTGGTAATATCGCTTCGTTCGTAGCAACTAACTATACACCAAACGCGATTGCATCTATAGTTACATATACTCCAGTAATAACCTCAAACAACTTTTCATGTTTTGGCGCAAGCAATTCGTTTACAATAAATGTTCAGGCTTCACCCATTTTCGTCATCCAACCTATCCCAACCCAATCTGCTTGTTTGAATGGAACTATAACCACACTTACGGTTCAGTATAGCAACGGTAACGGCACTCCAAGTTATCAATGGTATTCCAATTCAAACTCTTCATATTCAAATGGCATAGCTATTCAGGGCGAGACAACTTCGTCATTTACCCCCTCCTCGTTGCAATCCGGAACTACCTACTATTATTGTATGATTTCGTTCTCTGGCGCTGGAGGATGCACAATGATTAATTCGAATATCGCAGAAGTAATTGTTGTACCAGACCCTACGATTTCTGTGCAACCATTAACCACTCAAACCATTTGTGTGGGTGGAACCATTCCGTTGGCGTTAAACGTTGACTACACAGGTGGTGTTGGACAACCAACATATCAGTGGTATAATGCACAAAACAACTCAGCAATTCCAGGAGCTAATGGCAATTCATATACCCCAGCTAACTTCACTACTGCAGGTTCTTTTGAATACTATGCAACGGTAAACCTATCTGGCTCAGGATGTGAATCAACAACATCAGAAATTGCCAGTATAATTGTTGTTGATGACCCTACTGTGCTGATCGCTTCTGACGCCGCCTATTGTCAAAATACAGCGTCTGTGGTTCCCATAAATGTAACTGTTACAGACGGATCTGGTAGTACTTCATATCAATGGTATTCGAATTCCATCCCATCAAATTTCAATGGAAATTTAATATCGGGTGCAACTACAGGTTCGCTCACACCAAACGTAAATACAGTCGGAACAACTTTTTACTACTGTATCGTGACTCAGTCATCTTCAAATTGTAACACCATTTCTGTAACAGCTCAAATTACAGTAACAACAGCTCCTTCATTTACCTCTCAGCCAATTCCTACTCAAACTGTCTGTCTTGATGGAGCAACAACTCTGCTAAACGTTAATTATACAAATGGAACGGGAACGGCTTCTTATCAATGGTATGAGAATGCCACGAATTCTTATACCAATGGAACGGCTATCAACGGACAAACCACCGCATCATTTAACCCTCCTTCCAATACCGCCGGCTCTGTATATTATTACTGTATCATCTCTTTTTCAGCTGCAGGAGGATGTTCTATGATTAATTCGAATATCGCAGAAGTAATTGTTGTACCAGACCCTACGATTTCTGTGCAACCATTAACCACTCAAACCATTTGTGTGGGTGGAACTATTCCGTTGGCGTTAAACATTAACTTCACTGGAGGTGTTGGAACCCCGACTTACCAATGGTTCAGCACTCCTGCTTCTTCCATCTCAGGGGCTACAGCTAGTTCATACACTCCGCCTGTCTTCACTATTGCAGGTACTTCCAACTATTACGCAACCATTACTTTGTCTGGCTCTGGCTGCGATGCTCTTACATCTGCGAACGCCGCAGTTATAGTCGTTGCTGATCCTACAGCAACAATTTCTTTGGGCGCGACATACTGTCAAAATGCGGCATCTGTAAATGCGCTAACGACTGTCCCTTCAAATGGCGAGGGAACTAATTCCTATCAATGGTATTCAAACACAACAGGTGGAAACACTTCCGGAAGTATAATAACTGGAGCTACTGCTAGTTCATACATACCTCCTGTCGATGCTATTGGTTCGACATACTATTATTGTGTAGTTACACAAACTGGGGCTAACTGCGCTGTTAACTCTCCAGTTGCACAAATTACCGTTACACCGGCACCTACATTCACAACGCAACCTACAACTACTCAAAGTATATGTGTTGGCGGAGCAACAACTCAACTTAACGTTGCCTACACCAATGGAACGGGCACTGCTACGTATCAATGGTATGAGAATACCTCTAACTCTTATTCAGGAGGAAACGCAATTAACGGACAAACAACTTCTTCCTTTAATCCACCTTCACTTATTTCAAGCACCGTTTATTATTACTGTATCATTACATTCTCGGCTGCAGGTGGTTGTTCAATGATCAACTCTAACATCGCGGAAGTTGTGGTTCTTCCAGATCCAACAATTTCAGTTCAGCCATTAACAACGCAAACCATTTGCGTGGGTGGAACCATTCCAGTGGCAATCAACGTAGCATATACAGGCGGTCTCGGAAATCCTGCATACCAGTGGTTTGGAGGCACACCTGCTGCATCGTTATCTGGAGCAACAAATTCTTCGTTCACTCCGCCGTCTTTCATAATTCCAGGAACATTTAACTACTATGCAACTGTGGGTTTATCTGGAATAGGATGCGATGTGCTGACAACAGCAAATGCTACAATAATTGTTGTTGCAGATCCTATCGTTTCTTCTCAGCCTACGGTTACTCAATCTGTTTGTCAAAACACACCAACAGCTCAAATATCAGTTTCTATTACTGACGGAAATGGCAATGCAACCTATCAATGGTTTTCAAACACAACCAATTCCAACATAGGCGGAACAATCATAGCAGGGGCTACATTGAGTGCATTCACACCGCCAAGTAGTGTTGTTGGAATACAATATTATTACTGCGTAATTAACCAAACAGGAGCAAACTGCGGAGTTACTTCAAACCCAGCAGAGGTCATAGTTAACTTGGCACCAGCCATCTCATCTCAACCTTTAGGAGCTCAACAACATTGTTTGAACGCTGTGACGAACAATTTACAAGTTGATTATTCGAACGGGACTGGATTACCTTCATACCAATGGTTTGTAAACACGACCAATTCTGCCGTTGGGGGAACGCAAATTAACTCAGCAACAAATAACCTGTTCACTCCGCCTTCCAGCATTGATGGCACGTTTTACTACTATTGCGTTATTTCATTCGTAAGTGGGGGTGGATGTCCAAGCGTTACATCAAATGTTTCCCAGGTAATTATTCATCCGTATCCGATTGTAACGGTAACAGGAGGAGAAATAATTTGTCTGTTAGAATCATCTGATATCAATTTCGCATTCACTCCTTCTAGCGGATTGTATGACATAACACTAACTTCTAACGGACAAAGTTCAATATTGGAAAATTACAATGGAGCAAATCCAGTGTATACGGTAACACCAACATTGACCACGACTTTTGTAGTAACAAATATTGCATACGACCAGGTGCCGCAATGCGCCATTCAGCCAAA
Organism: Flavobacteriales bacterium; assembly: GCA_044354975.1. Taxonomy (GTDB): domain Bacteria; phylum Bacteroidota; class Bacteroidia; order Flavobacteriales_D; family Sanyastnellaceae; genus CAIZGX01. The sequence goes on along the minus strand of JBIKZA010000023.1, from coordinate 22,643 downwards.
TACATCTATCGTTGTAACTGTTAATCCACTGCCGGCTCTAAACAATTCAACTTATACTTATTGTTCAGATGTAACTTCTACGACGCTGCAGTACATCCCAGATGCTAATACCTACAGTTACGACTGGCTGCCTAATTCATCAGCTAATTATATTGGACAAAATAACGGGCCAAGCTCAATAACAGTATCTCTACCGGACCCGTTGAGTAATTCCCCGACAAACTTTTATTACGTTTCTAATCTAACCAACAATGCAACAGGCTGCCAAGCGCTAGACTCAATTTTGGTGACTATAAATCCGAATCCAGTTGGAATTTTCACACTACCAACAACGGGTTGCATTAACTCTCCGATACCAATAAGTAACGGAAATTCAACAATAGGAGACTACCAATGGTCTATTGACGGTCTTTTATACAGCACTCTAGCCAATCCGATTCCACCCGTCTTTAATTCACTTGGAATTCATGACATTGAAATGGTTGCCTCGAATATTTATGGATGCACGGATACCTTATTCTCGAGCATACAGATTTATGATCAAGCGGTTTCTAATTTCATTACTGACCTTAATAGCGGTTGCGCACCCCTTCCTGTGAACTTTACCAACCTGAGCACTGGGTCGTACATTACAAGTTACGATTGGACCTTCGCACCAGACACAGTGTCCTGGAACAATGTATTTTCATCAACTAGCTTAATTGATCCGCCGAGCGTTACATATCTTCAAGGAGATATCACCACGACATACAACGTGACTTTAGCTGTAACAAATGCATGCGGAACTGTCTCTTCGAGTCAAACCATAACTGTTCTTCCAACACCCGTAGCTAATTTCACGTTAGCCACTCACACCATTTGCTCAGGAAGCACGTTAATGGTGAACAATATATCAGTCGGTGAGCCAACGGGATATGTTTGGAATTACGGCCCCTTCACATCATATAATCCGAATTTAAATTCAATGTTTTTCCCAAGCGATTCGGTAACGAATGTTTACCCGATTACTTTAACGATAACCAATGCTTGTGGAACCGATGTATACAACGACAGTATTACAGTGCTTCCTGACAACGTAAACGGGGGATTTACAACTTCACTTGATGCTGGCTGCTCTCCGCTGACCGTTACTTTAGTGAACACAACTTTTAACACCAACCTGACTGCGATATGGCATTTAGACGACCCTCTCAACACTACTATTTCCAACCAAAACACCGTTCAATTTACATACTTCGCAACGAACAATATAACCCAGTACTACAACCCATATCTTGTGGTAACAGACGGCTGCGCGAATGACACCATTTATGCCAATCTTTCCGTTTTCGCGAATCCTATTCCCAACATTACTGCCTCTCAATTAAATATTTGTGAAGGAAGCACAGTTGACTTCACAGGAAATGTTATCGGAGGAGGGAATGGGTTCGGATACATCTGGGATTTCGGCGGCTTAGGGACTGCTATTACTCAAAACGCATCATTCAATTTTGCAGATGGAAGTAATGTGGGACAAAATGTCCCCGTTACACTTACGGTTTCATCACCGAATAACTTCGGAGCTAATTGCAGTAATTCGACAAGCACTGTAATTTATGTCTACAATAACCCTGATTTAAGCCAAGTCACTTATAACACAACAGATGGCTGCAGTCTATTAGATGTGCAAGTTTCGAACCTTCCGAATAACCTTAATTTGATTAACTGGGGAGATGGCAGCACGAATACCAACGTTGGACATACTTATGTAAATAATAGCAGTGCGATACAGTCATACAATTTAGGAATTTCCTCTTCTGTAACTTATCCTACTATTCCGAATTTAGTCTGCACATCTTTGGCTAATCAGAGTATCTCCGTTCACCCATCACCTCTTCCTGTCATTGCTTCAAGCGCAACACAATCGTGTGAGGGGCAAATGATTGATTTCACCGCTTCAACAATTAACAATCAAAACTTTGGGGTCGACTTTTCTTGGAACATTGGAAACCTCTCAACTTCAAATACTTCAAACACCTCGTATAACTTCATAACAGGCAGTGTTGCAGGAATAGCCTATCCGATAGAATTAACTGCATCTCAAACTACTCTTGGCTTGACGTGTTCCGAAACTGTTAACTCCACTGTTGTCATATACGAAACTCCCGATGTTACGCCGATCACTTTTAATACCAATTCGGGTTGTAGTGATCTAGAAATAATTATCGCGAATTTACCAGCGGCGAACAACCAAATTAATTGGGGAGATGGGGTCGCCAACTTCTCTAATTCACATACATACAATAACAATGGAAGCGGGCTATTAAATTATCCAATTACTCTTACTTCAACAAGCACATATGGCATTGCACCTCAGTTGAATTGTGTGGCTACTTCAACGCAAAACATAACGGTTTATCCAACACCGTTGCCTCAAATTTTCTCTTCTGCAATTAATGTGTGTGAAGGCGGCAGTGTTGATTTCATCGCCTCAACATCCAACAATCAAAACACAGGAATAACTTACTTGTGGGATTTCGGTGTGTTAGGAACTAGCAGTAGTGCAAACACTTCCACCACCTTCACAACCGGAAATGCCACAGGACTTCAGACCACGATTTCACTTACGGCTTTTCAAAATACATCAGGGACCATATGCACCACTACCACAAGTGAGATCGTTAATGTGTTTGACACTCCTGATCTAACCGCAGCTCTCTACAGTAATGTGAATGATTGCAGCCCTCTATTGGTCTCGATTTCGAATCTGCCCACTTCAACATACACCTACAATTGGGGTGATGGGACGACTACATCAAACCCCAACCATATCTATTTAAACCAGGGTGCAACTCCTTTGAATTATAATATTTCCATTGACGCAACGACATTCTACCCGACACTCCCTTTGCTTACTTGCAACGCCATTACAAATCAAATAGTTCAAGTAAACCCTCAACCCTTTGCATCTTTCTCAATAAACCCTGGTGAAGGTTGCTTCTACAATCCTGTAACTACTACTCTTGAAAATACATCTGTGAATGCAATTGCACCTTATGTATGGAATTACGATGGCATCGCACACACTACGAATTCGCTGAACTACATTGCCACATTTAACACACCAGGTGCACATCCAGTTGAATTAATTGTGACAAATCAATTTGGATGCACAGATTCTACGAGTCAAGATTTTATTATTCATGACTTACCGACTGTAACACTTAATGCAATCGACGACGCTTTATGTCTGGGAGCCACAACAGAGTTTGAAATAGACGGAACAGGAATCTCCACTTCATCATGGGATTTTGGAGACGGAATAACTTTAAACTTGCTTAACCCAACAAGTTTAGTTCATTACTACAATCAACCAGGAGTGTACAGCGTTACAGCAATCGTTACTAATATTTATGGTTGTTCAGACACCATAACATTCCCAAATGAAGTAATTATATATCCTAGGCCAACAGCCAGTTTCACAACTAATACAACAATAGCCGATATTGTTTATCCTTATTTTGAATTTTACGATAACAGTGCCGGTGCAATAAATTACTATTGGAATTTCGGCGATTCAAATTGGAGTAATGACGTTAACCCAACTCACACATACAATACAGAGGGCAATTATTTGGTAGAACTTACAGTTACTAATGAATACAATTGTTTTGATATTGCTTACCAAATCGTTCAAGTCGAAGGTATAGTTGTATACATACCGAATGCCTTCACACCACTCGATTATAACGGAGTCAATGATGTGTTTAAACCAACGTTTTCGAGCACTGAGGGTATTGAATTTTATGAAATGATTATCTATAATAGATGGGGAGCGAAGATTTTCCAAACCAATTCAATTGATGAAGCGTGGATTGGCAATTCACAAGAAAACGACCCTGGCGACGATAATTACTATGCACAAAATGACACTTATATTTATACTGTGCGCTATAGAAAAAAAGCAAGAGCCTACGACCCTCAACCCGATCAAATAATTACAGGCCACGTTACAATCATCAGATAATTAAAAAAGCCCCTCGGGGCTTTTTTTTATGCGTCTAATTCGCTGGTGAAGTGGAAACTCAATTCCGGATAGTTCTGCTTCTCCATGTCGAGCATAAACTGGCTGGGAGCCAAGAACACATCGCGCTCTTCTTTGTCCTTCACTATGTTGTTTCCTTTAATGCGTAAGAACTCTGTAAGCTTCGCCGGATCGGTAGTGGTGATCCAACAGGCTTTGTAATAAGACTTCGGCTCGAAAATACATTTCGCTCCGTATTCGTTTTCCAAACGGTATTTAATTACTTCAAATTGAAGTTCACCAACTGTTCCTACAATCTTACGAGAACCAGGCTCTTGGAAAAACACCTGCGCAACACCTTCTTCGGTAAGCTGACGAATGCCTTTGTCTAATTGCTTCGTCTTCATTGGATCGCGATTCACCAACTCTTTAAAGATCTCCGGTGAAAAACTTGGAATGCCCTTGAACATCATGTTCTCCCCTTCCGTAAGCGTATCGCCTATCTTGAAATTTCCAGTGTCATACAATCCTACTACATCGCCCGGATAAGCCTCGTCAATGGTTGACTTCGCTTGCGCCATGAAGGTAACAGGATTAGGGTATTTAAATTCTTTCGCTAGGCGAACATGCTTGTAGAATTTATTTCGCTCAAATTTCCCGCTGCAAACGCGCAAGAAGGCAATGCGATCGCGGTGGCGCGGATCAATGTTCGCGTGTATCTTGAAAACGAATCCACTAAACTTCACTTCTGTTGGTTCTACTTCTCTCGTCTCTGTATCACGAGAACGCGGAGTCGGTGCAATCTCAATAAACTTCTCTAACAATTCGCGAACTCCGAAATTATTCATGGCTGAACCGAAAAACACGGGAGCCAACTTTCCAGCTTTGTAAGCCTCAACATCAAATGGATCGTAAACATTGCTAATGAGCTCAACGTCTTGACGTAATTCATTCGCATATTGTCCAGCCAACTCATCGAGAATCGGATCGTTCAAATCTTCGATGTGAACAATATTCTCTTCCACCTTAGTCTTATTCGAAGCGAATAAATTAATGCTCTTGTCGTAAAGCTTGTAAACGCCCTTAAAACTGAATCCCTTCGAAATAGGCCAAGACAAAGGCTGAACTTTAATAGACAACTTCGTTTCCAATTCATCTAGAATATCGAATCCATCGCGCCCTTCCAAATCCATCTTGTTTACGAAGACAATTACCGGGGTATCACGCATGCGACAAACCTCCATCAATCGCTCTGTCTGTGTTTCAACGCCCTTCACACTATCAACAACAAGAATTACGCTGTCAACAGCTGTTAACGTGCGATACGTATCTTCTGCGAAATCTTTGTGACCAGGAGTGTCAAGCAAATTAATTTGCTTGCCCTGATATTCAAACACCATTACGGAAGTTGCAACAGAGATTCCTCTTTGTCTTTCAATCTCCATGAAATCGGAAGCGGCAGTCTTGGTAATCTTGTTACTCTTTACAGCACCCGCTGTTTGTATTGCACCACCAAAAAGCAAAAGCTTTTCAGTTAATGTTGTTTTACCCGCATCGGGGTGAGAGATAATTGCAAACGTTCTTCTTCTTCCTATTTCTTCTTGCGCACTGGCCATGTTCTTCCTTTGTTACTTCGCAGCCGACGCTTCTACGTAGGCTTTTATTTTAATGACAGTGGTTAATTCAGGTTCTGTATTCGCCGTTATGGTCACTGACTTCTCTTGATCTTTTTCCTTTTTGGTACTGTCGAACTTCACGTTAATTGAAGCCGATTGTCCGGGCTTAATTGCCTCCTTCGGCCACTCCGGAACGGTGCATCCGCATGAACCTTTGCAATCTTCGATGTACAAATCTTCCTTTCCTGTGTTCGTGAATGCAAAATCATATTCACGGTTCTCCCCTTCTTTCATTCTTCCGAAATCGTGCACCATCTTTTTGAATTTCATCTTCGTCTTCGGACGTGTTTGAGATTCCTCTCCTGAACCTGGCACAGGCGGATCCTGAGGTATTACTACTGGTGCAGGCTGACTAGGAATAACTTCTCCAGTGTTGGTTGAAGAAGATGAGCAACTTGCAAAAACAAGCAGTGCACTTCCAAAAACAAATACTAGCTTTTTCATTTTCTTATTTTTTCGATTTTGATTTACCCATTTTGTATTCATCGAATCCCAATGGCATTTTTTCAAATTCACCATTGACAAGAATTTCCATTCCACGTTTAAAAGCTGGATTCAACTCATTGATAATTTCATAGAACGATTCATTCTCGTAAATACCTCTTCCAACCAACGCTTTCATGCGTACAAGAATAACTTGCTTAGAGCGTGCAAATTCAACCTCATTGAATTTCACTTCTTTCTTTTCTGCTGCCTGAATGAAGGCTTGCACTTCGGCTTCCGAAAACATGAAGTTTGAAATAAATTCTTTCGACGTTGGATACTTCTTCTTCAACTCATCGCGATGAGCATCTACGTATTCCATAGTCCAATCGTTGGTAATTCCAACACGCAACAGATTCGAGAAATATTTACTATTCTCTGAAGTATCTAGCGGAACAAAAATATCTGGCATAATTCCACCACCGCCGTAAACCGTGCGCTTGGTCAAACGCGTTTCGTATTTATCTTTTTCAGAAAATTTAATGCTATCTGCATGGAAGAATTCACCATTCTTCAATCGCTTCAAATAATCCATCTCGTAATCTTCCAATCCCTTTTCGTATGGCTTTTGAATACATCTACCTGCTGGAGTATAATACTTCTGAACAGTTAGACGAACCATAGAACCGTCGGGCAATGGAATTGGACGTTGAACCAAGCCCTTTCCAAACGATCTTCTTCCAACAATAACCCCACGGTCCCAATCTTGAATAGCACCGCTCACAATTTCACTCGCACTCGCTGAAGATTCATCAATCAAAACAACCAATCGCCCCTCTTCAAATCTTCCTTTAACACGCGGCTTCGCATTTGTTTTCTCTTCCGGGAAAGCACGTCCTTTTGTGAATACAATCAACTTGTCTTTATCCAAAAACTCATCGCACATATCAATTGCCGCGCTCAACATTCCACCGCCATTGTCTTGAAGGTCTAACACTAAATCGCGCATTCCCTTTTTCTTCAAATCGTCTAATGCCTTGCGTAATTCTTCCGTAGTTGTCTTCGCGAAGCGAGAAACTTTAATATATCCCACACCTTCAGCAGCCATGTATGCCGCATCGATAGAATAGATTGGAATTTTATCGCGAGTGATTTCGTAGGTGGCAACTCCAGCCACTCCTTTTCTTAGAATTCCAACTTTCACTTTTGTCCCACGAGGACCGCGAAGCTTCTTGAAAACATCGGTGTTCTTCATTCCAACGCTAGCGACATTCACTCCATCGACAGTGACAATTTTATCTCCGCCACGAATACCCAATTTCTCCGAAGGCCCGCCCTGAATAGGTTCTACCACCATAATGGTGTCGTGAAGTATGTTGAATTGAACACCAATTCCATCGAAGCTTCCTTCCAACGGCTCATTGGCTTCTTGTAATTCTTCAGCACTGATATAGGTTGAATGGGGATCCAATTCTTCCAGCAATGAAATGATGGCTTTTTCTGTAAGTTCTTTTGAGTTCACCGAGTCAACGTACATGTATTCGATGTAGTTCAGCAACGACGCGAATTTATCTGTAGTTGTTTTCGGATCTGGTTGTGCCCAAGCAGTGGCTGTGATAAGCGATTGGACAACTAAAAACAGGACAATTTTCTTTTTCATAAGTTCGGGTTAAAGGTACAACGCAGATTCGTTGCACCAATGTCCCTAACTAAAAAACCGTACCACTATTGCACGTCGAATTCCACCACGAATTCCTCGGCTGCATTCCCGCTCTCATCTATGGCCTGAAGCTCCCAATGCCAAACCCCTTGAATGGTATCTGGAACAACATACAAAAGAGTCTTTGTAATTGTAGTTCCCGACAGTGTTTGCACACGCGTGTCAACCCACAAACCCGTATTCGGAACCACAGCTGCAGTATCCGCTTCGCCTTCATGAGCATGCCCATCCGCTGCATCATGGATACTTGCGCGAAATTGACTTAGCATATTCTCATCGGTAATTGTAAACTTTACATACAGCGAATCTCCGGGCGTAACCGCAAAATCCTGTCCCAATGTATCGTTCACAGAGACAGAGCTAATCAAAGGCGCTGTGGTGTCTTCCTGTTTGCAACTTTGAAGAAAAGCTGCTCCTACGAAAAATAAAACGAGTGTTTTAAAAAATTGATTTTTCATTTTGAATTGATTTTAAAATTTAATTAATGTTTGAATAAATACATTTCGGCCCATTTCCGGAAGATTCAGTCTTCTGTAGTTACTCGTGTGATTGTAATAAAACGCATTGAAAAGATTGTTTACACCAAGGTTGCTTTCGAGTGTTATGCCGCGCAACTTCCATTCAACTTTCAATCTAGAATCTAGCGTGTGATATCCAGGCGTTGACTTCTCATTGCGGTCGACTCTGTTTTGCGCAGCAGCCCAATTGCCTTGCACTTCCAACTGAACATTCAACTTGTTTTTCAATTCGAATAATTTATGTTGAAATAAAATCGTCGATGAAACAGGCGGAGTAAACGGAGAAGCAGTTCCCGATGAAAACAAATACGAAAACACCGACTGCGAGCTCCACTCCAACTTCGTTCGCGTATTCAATTGAAACTCACTTTTCATTTCACCTCCTGAAAACAGTGCACCATCTTGCGCATAAACATGAACCTGTCCTCCGTCTGGCAATTCTGAATAAATCGAAGAAGCCCGAAGAAAAATGTAGTTGGAAAAATAGTGCGCATATCCCGCCAACGACAATCGGAATTTTTCGGTTTGAAGTTCATACGCCGCATCGAAGAGATATCCCACTTCCGAATTCAATATGGCATTGCCTTGCTCGTGGCGGAAGGTACCGTGATGGACGCCGTTAATGAATAGTTCTGCAGCATTCGGCATACGCCATGCCCGCTGAAGACTGTACTTCAAAGACTGCCCTTCGCGAATCGCAACAGCTTCTCCAATTTCGAACGACCATCCTGCAAAATTTCGAAAGTTCTCACTCGCACGGACGTAATACGATCCAATGCTATCAGCCGATGCATAAATTGGAGAACGGAAAGATTCATTGCGCATACTCCCCTGCTCCACTCGCATTCCTAAGGTTCGGAAGGTTTCTTTTTTTCTATGTTGAAGGGGAACGTTCTGTTGCACGTAAACCGCGTTCTGAGCTCCAGAATAATTCGGCAACAAGAAATCATATCCGCCACGCGTATGCTGAAGCAATTCCGAAAATAATCCAACCAACGTCTTTGTTCCTTCCTTCGAAGTCATGCGCAAAAACGAATTGATTTGCGCTGAACGCAAACGCAAATCGTGCGCAACGTTGTAATTCGGCAACGGCTGAAAGCCCTCTCTTCGCGGAAGAATAAACTCTTGTCTTCTGTTTTCCTGAACCCCTGCATTCGTTTCGAACCATCCCCATTTTGTGTTCGAAGAAAAATGCATCGCCGATTTAAAATGTCGGAGCGATACATTTGGAAATCCAACATTCCTAGAATCGCCATCGCTCTGAACACTGCCAACAGTGGGCACTCCGATCGCACCCACGAACATGCCTGCGTTCTGCGTATACAAACTTTGCGACAACTGAATTTTCCCTTTGGGAAATAATCTTCCAACAACAAATTGCTCGTGCACATCTTTCCCCGCCGTGTTTTGAAGAGCGCCGTTAAGAAGCGGATAAATTCTTCTCAAATAAGTGAACGAATCGGCCGGCAATTGCATGTCGCCATAATTCATTAACGTACTTCGAAGCTTCACGTAATTCTTATTTTTTCGAATTGAAACTTGCGCAGAATTTCCGAATGTGTTGTTGTTCGATTGGAAGATGGAACCCACGTTTCCATGAACACCTTCTTTCGGTACTTCGGGTAAGCGAATGGAAAGCACTCCGCCTATTGCGTCTGATCCATACATGACATTCCCCGCACCTTTCCGCCATTCAACGTTTTCAATTTGAAAGGGGTCGATCTCCAATCCGTGGTCATTTCCCCATTGCTGGGCCTCATGCTTCATTCCTAAATCTTGAATGAAGCAGCGTGAACCTGAATACGCCCGAATCTGCGGCTTGCTCATTCCTGCTCCGGTTGAAATGGAAGAAATACCTGGCTGCGATTTCAGCTTGTCTGAAAGCGTTAGTCCATTGGCCAACGTAAGTTCTGCTGCTGAAAGCGAAACCATGGCTTGTGAAGATCTTCGAACTTCTACTTTAGAAGTGCCGTCTTCAATGACAATTTCATTCAATTGAAAATTTGAAGGAAGCAATTCAATGCGCAAGGTTGTTATGGAATCTCGCTCCACCCTGAAATCGAAAAGCTTCGCTGCGTAATTGTCCTTCAACACATGCAAATGATATTTTCCAACTGGAATTTCTTCCACAATAAAATAGCCCTTACCGTCGGTAATAACGTCGGTATTGAGCTCATGCACTTCTACATGAACATGCGAAAGGGGCAATTGCGTGGAAGCATCAACTACAATTCCGTGCAGTTGCGCTTGTGCAAAATATCCCATTCCCAAAAAGAGAACAAGAAAAAATAAACGCATTGAAAAAGATTAAGAATGAATCGGAAAAGAATTAACGATTATCCTTGGGGCGGCCCTCTACCCGACTGTTCTACAAAAACTGAATCTGAAAATGGCGAAACATAAACCGCTATTGCAACAGGCAAATTTTTATTGCTGTGAAAAGCAATGTCTAAAATTTCGACTGGTAAATACGGAAGGGCTTTGACTGCGCAAAACTGACATTGTTCGTCTTCATGCTCATGTTCAGAAACGAGCTCGTGACTGTGCTCTGTGAGTTGGTGAAATGTTTGAAAAGAAAGGACACCAACAAAAAGCACTAGGAGCGCCGCTGCTAAAGATGTTCTTATTTTCAAATGCATGTCGCGAAGATAGGTCAATTCAACATTACCAAGAACCACCTGCTCCACCACCGCCGAAACCGCCGCCGCCGAAACCTCCAAATCCGCCTCCTCCTGAACTTCCTCCTCCGTATCCGCCAAAGCCTCCACTTCCGCCACGGAAGGAATTGTAGTAACCAGAGTGACGTGTGTTCATAGATGCGAGTAAGGCCCATGCAGCCCAGAAACCTAAGTTGTTTGTGCGTGCATACTGACGGGTGCTTTTCACTTTAAACAAAAAGAAAACACTGGCAATGACTATGAAGAAAACGAGAGCACCCAGTATTCCGCCTTTGTTCTTTTTCTTTTCAGGAGAATATTCACTTGCAGGATATTTTCCGCGAGATAAATCGGAAAGTATTTGAACGCTTTTAGCAATGCCTTCAAAATATTTTTTTTGCTTCGCTAAAGGAATAAATTCGTTTTCGACAATGGTGTAAGAAATAGCATCTGGAATGGTACCGTGCAGACCTCTTCCAACCGCAATAAAAGCTTCTCCCTTCGAAGACGCTTGTTTTGGTTTAATGAGGAATACGATTCCGTTGTCTTGATCGGCTTGACCTACACCCCAAGTTTCTCCCAACTTCGTTGCGAAAGCGTAAGGCACAAACCCGCATAGGTCTTCCACAATAACCACTACAATTTGTGTCCCGGTAGTGCGAGCTAAATTCTGCAAACTGTCTTCCAACAACTGCACTTCATTGGCTGCAAGCAAACCTGCGCCATCATATACCAAGCGACGATCATCTTTCGCAGGAAAGCAATCCTGAGCGCTTGCTTGAGCGCCAAAGACGAGCAAAGCAGCGACGAATAATAACTTAACGGCTGACTTTATTGCTGATCTCATTGATATCGTTTTCTTGATAAGGGAAATGTGATTTTAATGCGTTCGCAATGGCGAGGAAACAAGAACGAATCCCTTCAGCGTAGTTGTCCGATTTAAAATCATGAATTAAAGATGAAAGACAATTGGAAAGAAACTCTTCCGGCAAATGCGCCTTCGCTCCTGCATCTGCAAGTATCGAAACCTTTCGGTCGTTGACACTCACATACAAGAGAACAGCGTTGCGTTTCTCTGTCTTGTGTAATTCCAGTTCTGAAAAAACAAAAGCTGCTCTGTCCAGCAAATCTTCGTTACACGATTCTTCAATGTGCAATTTGAATTCTGCCGAAGTGAGCAGCTCTGCTTCTTCAATGGCCTTCTCTACTTCCATAGAGAATTGTTCCTCGAAGAAAAATTCCATTATTCGAAACTAACCTTTGGCGCGTTTTCGCTTCCTGCATCTGCTTCGAACATCTTACGAACCTTGAATTCTTCGTCGTCGTTTCCGACTAAACCAAGCGCCTTGTGCTTCCAAAATCCACGCACGTAACTGTTGAATTGCTTAACCGCTTCGTTGTAATAATCGCGTTCTGTCTTCACTTGGTTCTCTGTTCCTTCCAACTGGACTTGAAGAGTTTTGAAGTTTTCAGTACTGTTTATTTGAGGATAACTCTCAACCGCAATCATTAATTGCTTAATTCCCCTGTCCATGTTCTGGGCACTAGCCATGTACTCATCTTGATTCTTTGCCGAAACCATTCCAGCACGGGCATTGGTAACCTCGGTCAAAATCTTTTCTTCATTTGCTGCAGCACCTTTCACAGTTGCAATCAATTGCGGAACCAAGTCAGCGCGACGCTGATAAGCGGTTTGCACGTTCGCCCATTTCTCGTTTACAGTTTCTTGCTTTTCAACGGCACCGCTATACACACTGGTTCCGTACAAGTAAAATATCCCGAAACTTACGACTATTACTCCAACTACTGCGAGCAGAGCCATTAACACTTTATTTGATTTCATTTTTGTTTATTGTTGAACGAAGTTGTTCTTTTTTTTCTTGTTAAGCAAATTATTTATTTAACGATTCGAAGTTGGCTTGAATGAACTTGGTTAATTCAGCACCTTTCAAAATTCCTTTTGAAAGCATGGCCAGTTGAACCGCTTGTTGAGCCAAACCTTTACCCGATTCTTTATCGGCATTGATCTTCTGCATTAAGGGGTGATTCGAATTCACGACAATCGTGTAGCTATCTGGAAGCTCTCCGTAGAAATTCATTCCTCCGCCTCCGCCCAATGCGCTTTGCTCCTTCATGCGACGCATGAATTCGTTCTGCACGATTGTTACCGGAGCCTCCGTTGAAGACATGTTTTCAAAACTCACATTGAACGACTTTGTATCAAGGTTCTCTTCAAACAAAGGCTTCAACGCTGTCTTTTCTTCTTCGGTGAGCAATGACGCTGTGTTCTCTTCCTTTTCAATCAGCTTGTCCAACACATCGCTATCCACACGCTTGAACTTCACGTTTTGATCTTTCGATTCAATTTGGGAAATCAGATGTGGCGTTAACGGCGAATTCATTTCAATCACCACATACCCGCGATCTTTCGCAGAAGCAATAAATGAATCTTGCGCTTGACTATCGCTGCTGTAAAGTATTACCGTATTTCCGCTCTTATCTTTCTGAAGGCCTTCCACTTTCGTTTTCAATTCTTCCAAATTGAAATATTCGCTGTCGGTTGTTTTGAATAGATTGAAGTTCGCTGCCTTTTCGTTGAATTTCTCTTCCGACAACATTCCATAATGAATGAAAACAGAGATGTCGTCCCATTTCTCTTCGAAGTCTTTGCGGTCTCCGTTGAACATGCTGTTCAACTTATCGGCAACTTTCTTGGTGATGTGTGCTGAAATCTTCTTCACGTTGCCGTCTTCTTGCAAATAGCTGCGCGATACGTTTAACGGGATGTCTGGAGAATCTATCACACCGTGCAGCAACGTAAGGAAGTCAGGAAGAATGTTCTTTACCTCATCTGTGATAAAGACTTGATTGCAATACAACTGAACTTTGTTGCGGTTGTTTTCCATGTTCGCTTTCAACTTCGGGAAGAATAAAATTCCGGTTAGGTTGAAAGGATAATCTACGTTGATGTGAATGTGGAACAACGGATCTTCGAAGGAATACGGATACAATTCACGGTAGAACGTTTCGTAATTTTCTTGTTGAAGATCGGCTGGCTTCTTTGTCCAAAGAGGCGTTGTTGAATTGATAACGTTATCCAAGGTCGTCTCAACGCGCTTTACATTTCCTTTATCGTCGACCTCTCCGTTTGGATCTTCAACGTGCTCAGTCTTTTCACCGAACACAATCTCTATTGGCATGAAGCGACAGTATTTATTTAGAATTCCTTCCAAACGAGATTTTTCAGAAAATTCAGTTGAATCGTCTGCGATGTGTAAGATGATATCGGTTCCGAATGTTTCTTTTTCAACTGTTTCTATGGTGAAGTTTGGAGAACCGTCGCATACCCATTTAACAGCAGGAGCGTCTTTTCTCGACTTCGAAATAATTTCAACTTCTTTCGCCACCATGAATGCGGAATAGAAACCTAAACCGAAATGTCCAATGATTTGTGCGTCTTGGTATTTGCTAACGAATTCTTCAGCACCGCTGAAGGCAATCTGATTGATGTACTTGTCAACTTCCTCTTCCGACATTCCCACTCCGTTGTCGCGAATGGTCAGTGTTTTGTCTTTTTCATTCAAAATAACTTCAACACGATAGTTCTCTGCTCCTTCCTTCAATTCGCCAAGGCTACTCAATGTTTTTGCCTTTTGACAGGCATCTACTGCGTTACTTACGAGTTCTCGTAAAAAGATCTCGTGATCTGAATACAAGAATTTTTTAATAATGGGAAAAATGTTTTCGGTTTGAACTGAAATATTTCCTTGTCTCATAGTTTGATAATTTTCGGTGGCTCTTTCAACCAATATGCCACTTGCGGCTTTAAGACAACCTGTCAGCGAACACTGACAAATAAAAAAGGGGCCGATTGCTCGGCCCCTTCTCTTCTGCTAAAAAGTCTCTTAGCGAACTACGATGCGTGAAGAAGATGCTTTGCCATCTTTCACCATTTGCAATTCATAGATACCTGGAGCAATACCGTTAAGGTTAAGCTCGATATTTTGAGTTCCTGTGCTTACAGTAACTTGATTCACTTGAACCATTTTACCTACGGCATCGATAAGGTTAACATTCATTGCACCGCCCTTTGTGCTGTTCAAGCGAACAGTTAAGTGGTCAGTAGCAGGATTCGGGAAAACCACTACGTTAGAAATAGTCTCTAACTCTTCAACACCAACAATTGAGATAACAACTTCTTCTCTTGGACTTGGACAGTCGAAAGAAGGTGTGTGCGCATGCCATTTGTAGAAGAAATAGTAATAGTTGTCACCGTCTAGGTTTTGGTTACCGTTTGTAACTGTAGTACCCGTGATACTGATTAATCCGTTCACATCATATGGGTAATCGTATGGAGAAGCAACAGTAATGTCACGATCTCTCCACAATCCAGGATTAGCTGTAGACGTTCTCAAACCATATCCGTTTCCAGCTGGAATGAAGAAGTTCAAAGGAACATAAACAGAGTCATTCGGAATAGTAACTGTTGCAGATGCAATCACAGTTAGGTTCGCGTCAACAACTTCAATTGTGCGCGCTCCAGCAGCATTAGAATAAACAAAAACACTATCCAAGATTACATCTTCCAATGCATCGAACTTGTTGAAGTTGGTTGGGGTATTTGCAAAGTATGCACCCGCATCGTTGGTCACCTTACCGCCGTTACCCGAAGCACCGCCATAAGTTGCAACGTCTTCCACCCAAAATGAAGTTGGAGAAGCTGTGATTGTTGGAGTCGTGAATGTTGAACCCGTTGCGATCGGAGAACCGCCTGTTGCAAAGTCGTACCACTGAATGTTTGTTCCTGTAGCTGTTAAATCCGCTGTTACACCAGCAGCACCGATTGTTACGTCAACTGCAGTTGGAGGAGCAGGAGCGTCATAAACGACAACTGTTGTTGCAGTAGAAGTTGCGAATCCGCATCCGCCTTCTACTTGAACAGTGTATTGGCCTGGCAATGTAGCATCAATCGTTTGCGTTTCTTCTCCGTTGCTCCACAAGTAACTAACACCTTCAGAAGCTGTCAATTGAACTGAGGTTCCTTCGCAGAAATCAAGAGCTCCTACAGCAGCGATTGTTGGAGTAGCCACCTCTGAATTAACCGAAACAGTAATTGTATTTGAGTTTGAAGCACATCCGCTTGCATCGTATGCAATTGCGGTGTACAAACCTGGCTCACTTGCAGTGATTGTGCTTGTAGTCGCACCGTTGCTCCAAATGAAGCTACTTCCTGAGGCTGATGCTGTTAAATCTACTGTCTGACCTACGCACAATTGTGTGTTACCTGCAGCAGTAATTGAAGCAACTGGAGCAGTACAATCAACTTCAACGAAGTTGTGGTATTGATCGATTCCAGGATTTGGGATAACTGTAGTTCCTCCAGCAGGCCAGTGAATAACAGCGTAGTCGATAGAAGTTTCAGAACCGATACCGAAGTTTAGGATGTTCGAGTTGGTAATACCGTAGCTCACTCCTGAACGAACCTCACGCACTTGAGTTCCCCAAGCACCGTGAATTTCAACAATTGCTCCTACAGCGTTCGTATTAGACATTACACCTTCCAAATGGAAACCTATCCAATGGTTGTTATTTCCGCCGTTAATTTGAAGTCGGTCTGCAACGTTACTTGGCGAAACATATCCGCTGCCATAACCAGCGTATACATCAACGAATCCATCGTTATTCAAATCGCCCAATCCGAAACCATGCATGGTCTGTGGGTTGTTGAAAGCTGTTGTCATTGATGAAAATGTGTGATCTCCGTTGTTGCGGTAGTATCCGAAAGCTCCGCCTGCGTATACAACATCAATGAATCCGTCGTTGTCAAAGTCAGTCATTTGACCTTGCATGAAGAATCCAGAAACGTTTTGCAATCCTGAACCCGGAGTAATGTCTGTGAAGTAACCAAGACCGTTGTTCTCGTATATTTTTAAAGTGCTACTGTGCGTAGTCATCATACAATCGAAGTCGCCATCGTTATCAATGTCGCCAAACGTCGCAGTCCAAGATTGTTGCAGGTTAACCAATCCGCGAGCATCAGCATCTTCATGAAAAACATTATTTCCGTCATTCACGAAAAGCAAGTTCGTGCGACGCTTATCTAAAGGATCATTTGAAGATTGACGGCATTTCGCTACCAACAAGTCAAGGTCACCATCACGATCAAAGTCAGAAAACTCGTTTCCGTAGTTTCCAGACATTAACGGATCGTTCGATCCTGGGTAGTTACCGGGGTATAAGTTATAGTCCAAAACTGTGTTTCCAGAGGCATCAGTCATAATGGTACTCTTGTCAACCATGTTTCCAGCGCCGTCGTTTCTCCACATATTCGAAGGACCATCATCGTGACAAGCGAAAAAATCTAACCAACCGTCGTTGTCCATATCGCCCATTGCACATGCTTGAGTAAAAATTCCAACTGGTAAAGTTGTCACTACAGCGTTTCCTGAACCATCAATGTTATAATAGTGTAAATTGTCGTACGACCCTCCGCTGATAACATCTCCAAACCCATCGTTATCCATGTCTGCAATAGACATACCCCATTGCTGAGAACCCAATTGAGTACCTACGTTCACTTGAGTAAAGGAACCATTGGCTTGTTGATATAAAATTCGAAGTGTTTTACTTTGGTCCATTACCACGATGTCGTTCAGACCGTCGTTGTTCATGTCCCAAACACCTCTGACACCACCACTGTAGTATGAGCCTGGAAGCGGACCAGCACTAAATGTTTGCGCAGATGAAGCAGCAAAGCTTAATAATGCAAGAGCTAATGCGTTAAGTTTTTTCATAAAGGTTAAATTGGTTTTCAAAATTCGTTCGAAAAATACGACAAAGGCAGCTAAAACAATTCGAGCTGTTTAAAAAAAAAGGACAATTCTTTGAATTCTACAACCGAGCCACTAACTCTGAATATAAATCAGTTAAATAAGTCTCATTACTTTCTGCTACGGCAATAATTTCTTGAATACTAGTTTTCTTTAAACGAGCGGGATCGCATGCGTCCGTTAGTATGCTTATCGCACAGCACGGCACGCCCATGTGAACGCACGCAATAACTTCCGGGACCGTGCTCATACCTACGGCATCGGCTCCTATTGTGCGAAGAAAGCGATATTCCGCGCGGGTCTCGAGATTTGGGCCGGGGACAGAAACATAGACTCCTTCATTCAGTGGAATACCTTTTTCCGCGGCAATGTCTTTCAACAATCCGTTTAACCTATTATCGTAAGGTTCTAACATATCCGGGAAACGATTTCCCAAGTCGTCATGATTGGGCCCGCGAAGTGGGTTCTCTGGCTGAAGGTTAATGTGATCATCTATGAGCATGAGAGAGCCCAAAGTAAAATCGGGATTCAACGCCCCAGCTGCATTGGAGAGTAGGATAGCCTTCGCTCCAAGTAATTTCATAACACGAACGGGCAATACCACTTCATCCATCGAATACCCCTCGTAATGGTGAAATCGTCCAACGCAGGCGAGAACCTTTTTTCCATTCAATTCACCATAAATCAATTTCCCAAAATGAAATTCAACAGTCGCAATGGGGAAATTTGGAATCATGCTGTAGCTAAATTCCTTCAGCACGGTTATCTTGCTAGCAAGCCCGTGCAGACCAGTCCCCAAAACAATCCCAACGTCTACATGCCCCACTCCCCTTTTGCTGAGCCATTCAGCGCTCTCTTGAATTTCTATCATGTTTTTTTGGATTTAATTAAACGGTGCTAAACTGTACTAACCTAACTTTCTAATTTCATGCGAATTAAAAAAGTTATTCACGGCTATTAACACTCCATGCACAAAGGTCGTGTGTAAAACTTCATTCAGAAAAAAAATGTTCTTGGAGATAAAGCGACGTACTTTCGCTAAACGTGTGAAACACGCGTGAAACAAGTAAAAAGAACTTAAAAACCCCGATATCATGGGAAAAATAATAACCGTTGCAAATCAAAAAGGCGGCGTTGGAAAAACAACCACTGCCATTAATCTTGCTGCAGCTTTGGGCGTTTTGGAATTCAAAACACTTTTGGTAGATGCCGACCCACAGGCAAATGCAACCAGCGGTGTTGGTGTAGATCCGAACACTGTTAAGACAAGCATCTATGAGTGCTTGATTAACGATGTTGATCCGCGAGATATCATTATAACGACTGAAAGCCCAAACCTCGATCTTCTTCCTTCGCACATTGATTTGGTTGGAGCGGAGATTGAGTTGATCAATATGCCTAGCCGCGAGTACATGCTTCGTGGTACATTGAATAAAATTAAAGACGATTACGATTTTATTATCATTGACTGTTCTCCTTCTTTGGGTTTGGTAACTGTTAATGCTTTATCAGCATCTGCAAGCGTAATTGTCCCAGTTCAATGCGAGTATTTCGCTTTGGAAGGACTTGGGAAATTATTGAACACGATTAAAATCGTTCAACAAAAATTAAACACAGAATTAACCATTGAAGGTATTCTGTTAACGATGTACGATACCCGTCTTCGTTTGAGCAATCAAGTGGTTGAAGAAGTGCGCATGCATTTCCAAGAGATGGTGTTCGACACATTAATTCACCGCAACACTACATTGGGAGAAGCGCCTAGCTTTGGTCAAACGGTGATTATGCATGACGCCTCGTGCAAGGGAGCGGTGAACTATTTGAATATGGCGCGTGAAGTTCTTCAGAAAAATAATTTGACGAAGATGGGCAGCGACGAAAAATACATTCCTGTAGATCATGAGTAAGAAACAAGCATTAGGAAGAGGATTAAGCGCTCTGTTGGAGCATTCTCCAGTGACTAGTAAAAGTGAACTTGTTTACCAAGTTGCACCAATTTCAGGAGAGAAAGAAGTTGGACACGTTGCTGGACCAATTACCTTATTGAACATTTCACAAATTGAAGCGAATCCTTACCAACCGCGTAAAGACTTCAACAACGATGCATTAATTGAATTGGCCACCAGTATTGGTGAACTCGGACTCATTCAGCCGATAACTGTGCGCAAAGTTTCTTCACAGAAATACCAAATCATTTCTGGAGAGCGTCGCTTCCGTGCAAGCCAGATGGCGAACTTGACAGAGGTTCCTGTTTACTTGCGTGAAGCAGACGACCAAGGCATGTTGGAAATGGCGTTGGTGGAAAACATTCAACGTGAAAACCTGAATGCACTCGAGATTGCCATTAGCTACAAACGCTTGATGGAAGAGTGCAGTCTAACCACCGACAAGCTTGCAGACCGCGTGGGTAAAGACAGAACAACAGTTACGAACTACGTACGCTTGCTTCGCCTTCCGCCAGAAATTCAATTTGGAATTATTGAGAAACGCATTAGCATGGGACATGCGCGCGCGTTGATTAATGCGGAACCTGAGAGCAAGCAACTGAAAATTTTCAAGTTAATTCTTGAAAAAGATTTAAGCGTTCGCAAGGTGGAAGAGTTGGTGAAGGAAGACGATGCTCCGAAATTATTTGCGTCGAAGGCGAACCTCATGCCACTTGAAATTCAGAAGATGCAAGCCGACTTAAAATTACGATACGGAAAGAAAGCAAAAGTTACGCGTAACGAAGGTGGTGTTGGAAAAGTTGAAATTCCGTTCACTACAGATGACGATTTAGAGCGCATAATTTCTATGCTCGGACTTAACTAAACAGTATGAAGCACGCGTTCATCGCACTTCTTATGCTCATTGCATTGAACAGCATTGCCCAAAGCAATGCTGTCGCTGTTTCTGACAGTTCCAAATTTCAATTGAAATGGAACCAGCCACACAGTCCGTTAAAGGCAACAATTTACTCGGCTGTTCTTCCAGGTAGTGGACAGATTTACAATCGAAAATATTGGAAAGCACCAATAGTCTATGCAGGACTTGGAGCTTGTGTTTATTTTATTTCAGACAACACACAGAACTATCGTTTTTGGAAAGGAGCTTATATCGCATTCAACGACACTGATCTTTCGACCAATCCAACCGGAGAAGCGGAAGGACTCTCGAGCAATCAGCTTGACCTCAATCAGCTTTATTACAAAAAATTTGTCGATATCAGTTACATGAGTTTTTTGGGTGTGTATGCCCTTCAAATTATTGATGCGAATGTTGATGCGCATTTGTTTTCATTCGACGTGAGTCCAAACCTTTCGCTGAATTACACACCTGTTGTTTCACCCCGTTTTACTGGACTTCAATTCACTTTAACTATTCACTGATGAACATTGCATTGTTGGGATACGGAAAGATGGGCAAAGCCATAGAGGCCTTGCTTTCTGAATACGGACATTCGTGCGTTGGGAGGTACACTTCCGAGAATCCGGCAACGTTTGAAGCGCTCAGCCAAGCCGATGTCGCCATCGAATTCAGTACACCTGAGCAATGTGCGAAAAACATTGCGTTGTGTTTTGAAGCAAATGTGCCTGTGGTTGTTGGAACAACTGCATGGTACGAACAATACGACGAAGTGATTTCAAAAATGAAATCGGATAGCGCAATTTTATCTGCAACGAATTTCAGCATAGGCGTTCAGATCACCTTCCACATAAATAAAGAGTTGGCTCGTGTGATGTCGAAATTCCCTGAGTACACTGCGAGTATTGAAGAGATTCATCACACGGCGAAGCTTGACAAGCCGAGCGGAACGGCGATTACGCTTGCGGAAGGGATTGTAGAGAATTCTCCAGGCCTCCGTACTTGGAAATTGGACGAGGAGAATGGGGAAGAAAAGTTAAGAGAGGGGAAGAAAGGGGAAGAAATACTGAGTGAACTAAACATTTCAGCACTGCGTTTACCTGACGTTCCGGGAACGCATACCGTGCGCTACACGAGCGAAATTGATACGATAGAATTGAAACACGAAGCGCACAATCGAAAAGGATTTGCAGCAGGCGCCATTCGCGCTGCGGAATTTCTTCATGGAAAGTCTGGCGTGTATACCATGAAAGATGTCTTGAATTTGTAACTTCGCCCAACTAATAAATAGAAAATGAATCTTATTCCTTGGATATTACTGTTTTTGTTAATCGCTATTCAATGCGCAACTACTCCGGCTTTCATGAAGCGAAGCGGATTGGAATTCAAGATGCCTGGGTTTATTCCTATTTTACATTTCCTTCCATTATTAAAAATTATTGGCAGACCTTGGTATTGGTTCCTGTTGCTTTTAGTTCCGGGAGTAAACCTAATTATGTTGGTCATTGTAAATGTTGAAGTTGGAATTGTTTTCAATCAACGATCAACAGCAAGTCAATGGAAATTCGGAGCGTTGCCGTGGTATGCACTTTATGAATTGGCCTTCAAAAAGACAGAAGAAAAATACGTAGGTCCACGCAATTGGAAGGACAAGAAAAAAAGTTGGGGACGCGAATGGGGAGAAGCTATTTTATTCGCTGTTGTTGCTGCAAGTATTATTCGTTCATTCACTTTCGAAGCCTTCACCATCCCTACTCCTTCTATGGAAGCAAGCATGAAGGTTGGAGATTATTTATTCGTAGACAAGTTCACTTATGGAACGCGTTTGCCTATGACTCCGGTTTCTATTCCGTTCTTCCACAACGCCATTCCGGGCGGATTAACGAACAGCTATCTCAGTTGGTTCAGTCTCCCGTACATGCGCACTCCAGGATTCGGGAAAGTAGAGCGCTTCGATCCAGTGGTATTCAAC
>JBIKZA010000071.1:0-10225 GCA_044354975.1 Flavobacteriales bacterium | reverse complement strand
CTACGCACAAAAGAAAGAAGCGTCTAAGAAAGAATCGTCACAAGAAAAAAGTTCGCTAGAACTTTGCTTGAAACATCTGTATTGACGGAAGGCGCTTGCATGCGCCTTTCCCGTCGTGCATTAATCTTAGAATAATTTGAACGCTGAACTAGTCATTAACGCTTCCTCCAAGGGAGTGGAAATTGCCTTACTTCACGATAAACTCTTAGTTGAGTTACATCGCGAGGTTACTAATACGCAGTTTGCTGTGGGCGACGTGTACCTTGGAAGAGTGCGGAAAATGGTTCCCCACTTGAATGCTGCTTTTGTAGATGTAGGCTACGAAAAAGATGCTTTTCTGCATTTTCTCGACCTTGGTCCACACTATCCTACAATGAACAGATACGTGCGCCCCATTCTTGGTGGCGAGCGTGCTTCCGGTGATTTGGTCGGGCTTCAAAAAGAGCCTGAGTTAAAGAAAGATGGTGTTATTAAAGATGCCATTGGTCAAGGAAACATAATACTCGTCCAAATTGCAAAAGAACCTATTTCAGCAAAAGGTCCAAGACTCACTGCTGAGATTACGCTAGCCGGAAGGTATTTAGTGTTAGTGCCTTTTTCGAACAAGGTTTCTCTTTCAAGCAGAATAACCGACGAAGATGAGCGTGATCGTTTGAAAAAACTCATGCAAAAAATTCGCCCTCAAAACATGGGTGTTATTGTGCGAACCCAAGCGGTAGACACGAGCGTTGAAGAGCTTGATCAAGATTTAACAGACCTCGTTTTACGTTGGGAAGAGTTAGTGAAAAACCTTCCGAATGCGCTCCCTCCAAAACGTATTCTTAGTGAAATCAAAAAGACCTCTTCGGTACTTCGCGATTTGTTGAACGACTCGTTCACTGCAATTCACGTGAACGACGAGAAGTTGGGTGCAGAGGTTCGTTCCTACATGCACAGCATTGCTCCCGATCAGGAAGGCATTGTAAAGGTTCACAAGACCACAGATTTATTCGACACATTCAATATTTATCGTCAGATTAAAGCCGGCTTCGCGAAGCAGGTGAATCTTAAATCTGGCGCATACCTCATAGTAGAGCACACCGAAGCCATGCACGTTATTGACGTGAACAGTGGAAATCGCAAGAGTGCATCTGCGAAAGATCAAGAACAAAACGCCCTTCAAACCAACCTCGAATGTGCGAAAGAAATTGCACGTCTCTTCCGTTTGCGTGATATGGGTGGAATTATTTGCGTTGACTTCATAGATATGCAGCAGAAGGAAAACCAAAAGGCCCTTCACGATGCACTGAAAGAATATATGCAAGGCGACAAGGCAAAGCACAACATTCTTGCACCAAGCCGTTTTGGTGTGGTGGAAATTACACGTGAACGTGTGAAGCCGGTTACCGAAGTTGTAACACAAGAAACTTGTCCAAGTTGTAGCGGTACTGGAAAGATTGAAGCTGCACTGTTGTTCGAAGATGAAATTGAAAACAGTATTCGCCTAATTGCAGAGACTACCGCTCACAAACACATTGTCGTTGCTATTCACCCTATGGTTGAAGCCTACCTAACTAAAGGTTGGTGGTTCAACACCATTCTCGCTCGTTGGAAAAAACGATTCAATATTAAGATTGAATTACAGTCTTCGAGTAATAATGCTCTTTTAGAGTATAAGATTTTCGATGCGAACAGCGAAGCGATTAATATCGCTAAATAGTAGGTAAGAAAGGTTAAGAGAAGGGAAGAAAGTTGCAGAGCAACGAATGTCTACGACGAATGTTTTCAACGAATGCCTTCGGCGGATATAGTCTGAACAGGTGTACTATATATTTCCCTAAATTTGCCCCATGTTAAAACGCAAAATGATCAATGATCCGGTTTACGGATTTGTGACTATACGCCATGCGTTCGTTCTTGAATTAATCAATCATAGATATTTCCAAAGACTTAGAAGAATTACCCAATTGGGTCTTTCGTCGTTGGTATATCCGGGTGCTGGACATAACCGCTTTCAGCATGCCATGGGCGCAATGCATTTGATGCAGAATGCCATTGATGAATTGCGATTGAAAGGACATGCTATTTCGCATGAAGAAGAGGTTGGATTGCTTTGTGCCATTCTGCTTCACGACATTGGACACGGTCCGTTTAGTCATGCTCTTGAAAGTTCCATTGTGAACGAAGTTCATCATGAACACATTTCTTCCTTCGCTATGGAGCGCTTGAACGCAGAGTTCAACGGACAGCTGAATCTTACTCTCGAAATTTTCAATGGGACATATCCACGCAAATTCATGCACCAACTGGTAAGCAGTCAGCTCGATATGGACAGGCTGGATTACTTGGCGCGAGATAGTTTTTTCAGTGGTGTGGTGGAAGGACAAGTGGGAAGCGAGCGTTTAATAAAGATGCTCGATGTGGTGAATGATCAATTAGTGGTTGAGGAAAAAGGCATTTACTCGATTGAGAAATTTATTGTCGCGCGAAGATTCATGTATTGGCAGGTGTACTTGCACAAGACCGTTTTAAGCGCAGAATATATGTTGGTGAATGTGTTAAGACGGGCGAAGCATCTTGCTGACCAAGGTGAGCAGCTATGGGCTTCTCCGTCGTTGCAATACTTCCTCAACAATAAAATTTCTTTGTCTCATTTTGAAGCCAGCGATGAAGCGTTCGAGATGTTTATGAAGTTAGACGACATTGACATCCTAGGTGCTTTGAAAGTTTGGACTTCACATTCCGATTTCGTCTTGAGTGAGTTGGCTACACGCATTGTTGAACGTAGACTTTTCAAGATTGAAATTTCCAGAACTGAAATTCCTGAAAGCAGTATTCAGCAGGCCATTCAAGGCATTCAAGAAGAATATTCAATTACAGCTGAGGAAGCTCGTTATTTCGTGTTGAATGGTAAAGTAGACAACAGAGCCTACAACAGCATGAACGAAGGCATTTTGGTGAAGATGAAGAACGGAGAAATCATTGACGCCGCGAAAGCGAGTGATCACGATAATCTTTCCGCGTTGAGCGCTCCGGTTGAGAAGTATTTCCTCGCGAAGCTTACTCTTTAATTAACCGCAACGTCTTCCCGCCGACTCTTACCAAATAAACACCAGCGTTCCATTTAGCAACAGAGATTTCCATGCGGTCTGATTGGGCTTTGTCTTTGAATAATATTCTACCGGTAAGGTCGTAGACTTCCACAGAGGTTCCTTTTTCAATTCCAGATAATTGGACGTTGTTCGTAGCCGGATTCGGATACAATTGCACTTCTGTTTTCTTAGCCGGGGCCTCTTCCACCTGAACCCCACATGCCATGGTGTAAACCGGACTAGTCATTGCCGTTTGCATATTGTTGCCCATGTCGTGAACGTTGAATTGAACTTCTGTTCCGCAAGCATATGGACCTTTCAATGTTTGTCCAGCTGCATTCATTACAGAAACCGGTTCGTTCAATGAAGAAACCACTCCGTAAGGACCACCTGTTCCCATTGAAGACAAATTCATTGAAACGAAAAACTGTTCATTGGCAGGGTCTTCCATTAATATCATTCCCATGTTTGGAAGCTCAACATCATACACACATGAACCATCGTCGAACTGTGCATCTCCGCCGAAGTTCAAGGCCATTGGATCTAAACATCCACCGCAGTAATACAAACAACTTCCAACATCACATGTCCCAAGGCTGTCGTAATTACATGCCATTGGATCTGTACATCCCACAATTTCATTCGCTCCTGAAACGAACGTCTGCAAGTAACCGAAGTCGGCTAAGTTTCCATTTAAAACCACTTCACCTTGTGCATTGGTAACTGTAACTGCTGAGTTATCGGGCATGAATGAATACAGTACCAATTGGTAGCAATCTGCCGCGTTCATGCAATATCCAGTTGCGTATGGATACTCATTGAAATCACCTTCACCTGTATTTGGATTGAAGGCGTAGAAAATAACTTGACCGCCTGAAGTAACCGTGTTCCAGTTTTCAGCAGCGCAGCAAGTCCCGTTGTCTACGGTTGCACCTGCATCGTAATTCGGAGAGGTCGGGTCCGTACAACCTTGACATGAATAATCGCACAACGTGTAGTTTGCACAAGTCGCATTCGGATTGTAGTTGCAAGCGAATAGATCGGTACAGCCCACTACTTCATCTACCGAGAAGTACTCGTTTACATAAGGATTAATATTTCCTGTTGTTTGGTAGAACACGCTTCCGTCAGGACCGTATATGGTAATTTCGAACGGTTGAACCGTTAGGCTCCAAGCGCTAAACGAGAAGCAATCTTGCTCCATACAAAAACCTTGAAGCATGTTGTTGTATCCGCCTTGTTGAGTTAATCCGTCGGAAGAAGTAACATACCATTCCAACCAAGAAGAAGATTCAACGGTGTACCAGTTATTAAAGCAACAAGTGCCGTTGTCGACTGTTGCGTTTGAATCGTAATTGTTTGCCGTTAGGTCTGTGCAGCCTAGGCATGAATAATCGCAATATGCAAGTTCGTTGCAGGTTGCAAGTGGATTGTAGTTACATGCAGAAGGCTCTGTGCAACCAGGTACTGCAACGCCCCAAATGAATGTGTATGGAATTCCAGTTTCCATAGCATTTGTTGCACCTTGAGAAACGATATAACCGGTAGAATCTGTAATTGTGATATATGTGGTCTCTCCATTTTGATTGAACGGATCAAAAGTAATTGGGTAAGAACTCAGAGTGTAACATCCACTGCTAATGCAAAGCGTACTGTCGTTCGGTGTTGTTCCGTATTGATAATATCCTAATGAACTCTGAATCGTCCATCTTGAAGGCACCGAAGTCGTGATGGTTGCCATGTCGGCATAACAACATTTTGCATTGTCGTATATCGCATTTGGATTGTAGTTTGTTGCCAATGGGTCTGTGCAACCGCTGCAAGAAGCATACTCGCACGAACCGTCGTTGCAAGTAACACCCTCGGTGTAGTTGCAGGCCATAGGATCTGCGCAACCGTATACAGGATTCAATGATACTGTGGTATACAAATAGTTTGAGTCTACAACGCCGGTTAACCATGTTGTGCTGTCTTCAAGCGTTACAGAATAATTCTGGTTGGAAGCAAGGCTATCGAAAGAATAAACCTGAAGATTGTAGCATCCGTTTTTAACGCAGAAATGATTGTTCACTGTGTTGTCTCCGCCTGTCATGAAATATTGCTCGCTGTACAACCAGATTCCCGCTTGTCCTTGTTCTACGCTGAACGTGGCCCAATGGTCTGTGCAGCACGTGTTGTTATCTACGGTTGCATTTGGGTTGAAATTGAAAGCCTCGGGGTTTGTACAACCGTAACAAGAGTAATCGCAAGAAGTGTAATTTGAACATGTTGCATTCGGATTGAAGTTACACGCTCCTGGATCTGTGCATCCTTCAAGGGCATTGTTTGAAATGAGTCCAACAAAGTAAAATTCGTTCCCGAAATTTTCAAAAGGTAGAGCGTTTCCTGACGCGTCATAAACAGTAACAACCAGTGGAAGAGGGTTCATGGTCATGGGCTCTACGTTCAGCTGAAAGCATCCGGCGGGAACACAAAAAGCATTCGCCTCGGGAGAAACACCTTGTGCGAAGACTTCGCCATTTGAATTGTAGACCGTCCATGTGGAAGCCTGCGGTATGTCTAGAGTGTAGCAACTGAAGTTTTGCGCAGAAGCAGTAAAAGTCAAGGCGCTAAACAAGAACAGGTAAATCAGCTTTTTCATTGTTGTGTATTACGTTACGCAAGGTAAGACAACAAAAGGTTGAACAAAGTTCGCTTGCTTGCAATTTTTTTTGATTTTTACGCGTCTAAGTGTTTAAAGGCCCCGAGGGGGCTGCAACTATATTTTATACCTAAATCCTATACCGGCGTAATAATAACTCGTTTGCGTAGGAAGATTTATTCCATAACTCAGTTCACCCGTGAAGCGCCAATGATCATCTAATCGTTTCTCCTTAGAGTATGAAAGCATAGGCGTTACACTGTAGCTTATGGATTTTTCATTAATCAAATCCATTTGTGGCGATGGATTAACAATTTTCTTTGAAAGGAAGTTTCCATTGAACATCAATGCAATCGACACAAATCGTTCCTTTTTCAATGTGCTTTGAAAGCGATATTTCAACTCTGGTTTAAAATCTATTCGATCCAACCGAGTGTTTAAATAAACCAATACCGTATCCACTAATCTTCTATCATAGGTATATGCCGTGGAGTCATGATTGGAGGCGTTGCTATAGCCAACACCCAATTGAAAGTAAACTTTTTTTGTTGAATTACCCTCCGCTAATCCTGCTGAAAAACGAAAGCCTTCGAACTGATTTCCTTTAAAATCTATGCTATTTATTCCCAAATGAAAAAACAAAGAATACCCACTAGGATTGAATACAATTTCGCTCGAAGATTGATTTATTTTCTGTTGACCAAAACTATTGTATGAAAAAACAACAAGAATGATGGTTAAAAAAATGTATGTTGACTTAAACATGTCTAAAATAAATCTTATGCTTAATGGCCGTTGGCATGAGCCCACGTGTTTACACCACCAACTTCCCTGCCGTCTTCGACACCACCTCTTCCAACGTGACATCCGGAGCCAATTCAACCAAATGAAATGCGCCGTCGCGGATGTCGAAAACACCCAAATCAGTGACTACTTTTTTAATGCAATGAATGCCCGTTAACGGAAGACTGCACTGAGGCAATAACTTCGAGTTACCGGCCTTGTCGCAATGTTGCATAGCGACAATAATATTCTTCGCGCTGGCTACCAAATCCATGGCACCGCCCATGCCCTTCACCATCTTACCAGGAACTTTCCAATTCGCAATGTCGCCGTTCTCACTCACTTCCATGGCGCCCAAAATGGTAAGATCCACCTTCTGCGCTCTGATCATTCCGAAGCTCATGGCACTGTCGAAAATAGAGGAACCGTCACGCAAAGTAACCGTCTGCTTTCCTGCGTTAATCAAGTCTGCATCTTCTTCCCCTTCAAATGGAAAGGGTCCCATTCCCAAAATACCATTCTCACTTTGCAATTCCACTTCCATTCCTTCCGGAATGTAATTCGCCACCAACGTGGGAATTCCTATACCCAAGTTCACATACGTTCCGTCTTGAACTTCTTGCGCAATGCGCTTCGCTATTCCAATTTTATCCCAAGCCATAATTATATTCTTTGGCGAACAGTGCGCTGCTCAATTCTTTTTTCGTAATTCACCCCTTGAAAAATGCGGTGCACATAAATGCCCGGTGTATGAATGTGATCGGGGTCTAACGCTCCAAGAGGAACCAATTCTTCCACTTCTACGATGGTAATCTTTCCGGCCATAGCCATCATAGGGTTGAAGTTGCGCGCCGTTGAACGAAACACCAAGTTACCCATTGCATCGCCCTTCCAAGCCTTCACCAAGGCGAAGTCTGCGTCGAAAGCTTCTTCCATTAAATACTTCTTCCCCTTGAACTCACGGACTTCCTTTCCTTCCGCCACCTCTGTTCCTACTCCGGCTGGAGTGAACACCACCGGCATTCCGTATCCAGCTGCCATGCATCGCGTTGCCAATGTTCCTTGCGGAATTAATTCCACTTCCAACTCCCCGCTCAACATCTGACGCTCGAATTCGGCGTTCTCGCCAACATAAGAGCTAATCATTTTCTTGACTTGCTTTTGTTGAAGTAACAATCCCAATCCGAAGTCATCTACCCCAGCATTGTTCGAAATACAGGTGAGGTCTTTCACACCCATCCTTACCAATTCGTTAATGCAATTTTCCGGTATTCCACACAGGCCGAATCCGCCAACCATGAGCGTCATTCCCGAGGTAATGCCTTCACATGCCTCCGCAGCGGAAGCCCTTACTTTATTAAATCCCATAGTCTATTTTATTCTGGCACATCGCCGTCAAATTCCAATTCACCGTTGAAGAACTCTTCCATACTAGCGTCTTCGCCATCGTAGAACAAGTCACCCATTCCACCGCTTGTGCATTGAAAGCGTAATGGATCATATTCCGTGGGCGCTTCGAAATCACCTTTCGATATGGAAATTCTAGAATCCTTGTAAATACTGTTCATGTAATACCCGAATATCGGAAGCCCTGTGTTGGCGCCTTGTCCAAGAGCAGTGCTAGAAAAACGAACCGTCGGATCTTGCGCACCTACCCAAACTCCCGTTACCAAATCAGGCGTCATTCCAACAAACCATCCATCTGTATTGTTCTGTGTGGTTCCGGTCTTTCCAGCCAATGGATAAGGAATCTTTCCGTACTTCGGATTGGAACGAATGCGTGCTGCTGTTCCGAAATCACACACCCCTTTCATGAGTTTCACAGTTTCATAAGCAATTCCGGGTTCCAACGCCTGATCAATAACCGGATCTGCTTCGTAAATTAAATTTCCATTCTTGTCTTCCACACGCATAATGAAGGTAGGCTCTATGTACAAGCCGTGATTGACCAAGGAAGCCTGCGCTCCTACCAATTCAAAGACTGAAAGTTCGCATGCTCCTAGCGCTATCGAGTAGGCCATTGGAATGTAACTCTTCACACCCATGTGACGCATCATAGCAATCACGGGCTCGGGTCCGAAACGCGCAATGAGCGTGGCTGCTATCGAGTTCACGGATCCTGCTAAAGCCTTTGCCATGGTATAAGTTCCGCCGGCTCCACCCTTCGGACACCAGCGCGTACCATTCGGTAAGTCTATGCATCCGGCACCTGTAATCTGATCGCACGGCTTCATGCCCATGCGCATGGCCATGGCGTAAATAAATGGCTTGAAGGTAGATCCAACCTGACGCTTCGAAAGAAATACGTTATCGTATTTGAAGTACTTGTAATCAATTCCTCCAACCCACGCTTTTACAAATCCATTGCGCGGATCCACAGACATCAAACTCGCATGCAAAATTGTTTTGTGATAAACAATGCTGTCATAAGGTGTCATGGTGGTGTCGCGATATCCCTTGTGGTTGTATATCGTCATGCGCACAGGCTTGTTGAATTCAGCAAGCACTTCTTCTTCCGTTCGCATATTCCAAACATGACCGCACCCGCCCGCGTCTTCCTTGCAATGAAAATGTCCGTCTTTGGTTTCGATATACGAAGCAGGTCTTCCGCAATCGGGACACATTTTTCCCGAAAGCTTTTTGTACCGATCACTTGTTGTGATGGCCTTCCTCATTATCGCTTCCTTGTCGCCAGTTGAAATCCCAGAATAAAACGGATATTTATCTTTCGGACGTTGCCTCACATTTCGAGTAAACGCTGGTTGCAGCTCTTTTCTCAAATGCTCTTCCACGGCGGCTTCCGCATGAATCTGCATGTTCTTATCCAAGGTGGTATATACCTTTAATCCGTCTTCGTATATGTTAAAAGCAGTGCCGTCGCCCTTCTTGTATTTCAGCTCGCCGTTAGCATCGCGTGTCTCTAAAATTTCTGTGAGTTTATGTCGAACAGCTTCGCGGAAATAAGGGGCTTGTCCCTCATCGTGAGAGACACGCGCATACTTCAATCCTAAGGGTTCCGCGCGATATTTTTCATAATCGGCTTCCGAAAGCTTACCGTATTTCACCATTTGCGACATGACCACTTCACGTCTTTTGGTAACCAAAGAATCGCGTTTAATTGGATTGAATAACGAAGAGTTCTTCAACATACCCACCAACATAGCGCCTTGGGGAATCGTAAGCGAATCGGGCGATGTAGAGAAATAGATATTTGCTGCACTCTTCAATCCAACCGCCTGATTCAAGAAGTCGTACTGATTCAAATACATGGTCAGAATTTCTTCCTTCGTGTACACCCGTTCGAGACGAAGCGCTATAACCCACTCTTGTAATTTCTGTCCAATTCTAGTGAAGATGGTCACGTCTTCAAAGTCGCGTGTGAACTGTAATTTCGCCAGCTGTTGCGTAATTGTACTTCCTCCTCCGTCGGCTCCCAAAGAAACCGCAGCGCGCATTAAACTACGAACATCTATTCCGCTGTGTTGTTTGAAACGCACGTCTTCCGTGGCTAGCAGCGCGTCAATAACGTGCGGAGGAATTTCTTGATAGGTAATGTCTGATCGATTCTCTTTGTAGAATGAACCAATGGTGGTTCCGTCGGAAGCGTATATCTGAGAGGCCAATCCAATCTTTGGATTTGCTAATAAATCAATATTCGGAAGTCCGCTTAACAAGACAGCGCCTAATACCAGCGTGAAAAAAATCCATGGCGACATGCCTATCCACCAAA
>JBIKZA010000070.1:0-10288 GCA_044354975.1 Flavobacteriales bacterium | reverse complement strand
GCCTTCTTAGGAGCAGCTTTTTTAGCAGCAGCCTTCTTAGGAGCAGCTTTTTTAGCAGCAGCCTTCTTAGGAGCAGCAGCTTTTTTTGGAGCGGCAGCTTTCTTAGGAGCGGCAGCTTTTTTAGCGGCCTTTGGCGCGCTAGCTTTGGTTTTGGTTTTCATAAAATAAACGGTTGATTATTTTCTTTTCAAATTGTTTACTCGTCGTTACAAGTAAACTTAAAAATACACTGGATACAATTTCACTTTTCCATCGCTTCTTATCCCGATTGTCGGACTTGGAATTTTTATGAAGTTAATTACGCTTGCAATTTTCTTCATCCATTTTCTTCGCCACTTAATTCTCTTCAAATCTGCATCAAAAGAAAAAAAGAATTCACGTGTCGCGTGAAAATTATTAACACTATTAATGTTATTATCTGCGTATAAATTTTCATCAATACTATAGCCGAATGAAATGCAAAGCCACCTCGTGAATCGCTTGGTATCCGTATGATTCAGAGATAGTGGAGCAGAGAGCCAA
The DNA here is from genome assembly GCA_044354975.1 of Flavobacteriales bacterium. Taxonomy (GTDB): domain Bacteria; phylum Bacteroidota; class Bacteroidia; order Flavobacteriales_D; family Sanyastnellaceae; genus CAIZGX01. The sequence goes on along the minus strand of JBIKZA010000070.1, from coordinate 9,766 downwards.
TACGTTTGTCCGTTGTAGTCTTTCAAAAGACGTTGTTGAAAATTACGACCAAATGTTTCAGGACGCATATCTGCAAACGTGCTTTTTTGATAAGAAAATTTTAGAGAGATGAATTGTTGTTGAAGAAAATATTCTTGTGAAGCGAATAAAAAATATCCAAATGTATTTGCAATCATATCGCTTTTTGAAAATCCCCATTGCGCAGATTTTCCATCTAAAATTTCAATCCCTGTAAGATAAATTAATCCACTTGCTCCGCCAAGAAAAATATTTCTATTTCGGTTTGAATCGCTTGTTTGAAGCGTGTTGTAGAAGTTTCTTGCTAATTGATAAGATGTAAATGCATGTCCACATTTATCCATTTGCATCCATTCTTTTGAATCATTGAAGAAATGAAATTTACTTTGAGGGTAATCTTTATACCAAAGCGTATTCAATCCGATGAATGAAGTAGCACTTGCTCCAATAGCAAACGATGTAAATATTGTATTGTGTTTTTTTTGATTAACGAGGTTTAAAGCTAGTGTGTCATTCTCAAAAGCGAAAACGGAAGAACTAATGACAAACAGAACTAAAAGAGTTATACTTTTTCTCATCGTTGAATATCAATCGAATCTAAAAATTGCTGGTAAGCTGAAGCGTTTTTTTGATGCTCTGCGTAGCTAACCGCAAAGTTGTGTTTGCCTGTTTTTCCTGGCTGCGCGCACATGAAGATGTAATCGTGTGATGCAGCATTTAAAACAGCTTCTAGGTAAGTTTTTTCAACAGTGTGAATAGCTGCAGGAGGCAGTCCTTTATAGAGGTAAGTATTGTATGGCGAATCGAATTTTAAATCAGCGTGTCTCACACGTTGTCTTTTCTCTTTTGTATTTATTCCAAACAATACAGTTGGATCGGATTGAAGAAGCATGTCTTTTTTTAATCTGTTTAAATAAAGTCCTGCGATATGTGGCGCCTCATCTTTGTTTGCAGTTTCGCCGCGAACGATTGATGCGAGCACATATACGTCATGTTCACTGAACCCTATTCTTGCTGCTAGCGAATCTTGCTCAGCAGACCAGTATTCGTCATAAATAAGGTTCAACCTTGAAAAGAAATTTTCAGGTGAACTAGTCCAATACATTTCATAGGTATCTCCGAGTATTCTTTCTATTACACGTTGTTGACGAATCTCAAACGGGAGTTCCATGGTTTCCGGCGCGAGTAAATCTAAATTTTTGTTCACATAACTCATAAACATTGCGCTGTCTTGTTCGAATATTTTTTCGAATCGTTGGGCTAATTTATAAATGGTTTTAATGTTGTCTATTCTGATGGAAACTGGATCCTGGTTTCCGCTTATGAGTTTGTTAAAAATTGCCCGCGCACTTAGGTTCCCGCTGATCGTATATTTTCCCGGAGGAAAAACTTCAACAGATTTAAACAAGGAGGTTAATTTCCATTTGTAATAAACGACACTTGGAGATTCAGCATTTCTGTACAAAGAATCCAAGATGGATTTTTCAACTGCCGCGAAGGTGGTATTGGTAGGAATGTAAATTGAGAATTCTTTTCCTTTTGACTGCAATGGAGAGGATACTATAACAAACGAGACAATTACAAACCCAACAAAGAAGGACCCTAGAATTAATGCTATTCCAGCTTTTTTATTTTTCTTTAAGTAGTTTTTCATATCTGTTAACAATTCTGTTTAAGCACATTTGCTCACGTTGAAATTGAAATCCTGATTTTTCAAATAGTGAAATGCTAGCCGTATTGTCTTTATCAATAAGTGCAAATACAATTGAAATTTGTTTTTCAAATGTAAGTTTTTTAATTAATAGGCGTATGGCCTCTCTGCCGAATCCTTTGTTGTGGTCTTTTTGGTTTGGAATTAATATACCGACGCCAATAGATTGGTCATTCTCGGAGAAGTTGAATGCGTCTAAGATTCCGAGAGGCAATTTGTTCTCTGAATTCCAAATGACCCAACGTTGCTGTTTGTGTATTGAGTAGATGCGAGGAGGAAAGAAACAGTCAGTAATTTCATCTAACGTATAAGGACCCGGATGTTCGTTGATGTGCCAATAATCCTCCAAATTTTCTACCCAATGGATATACGGAAGGTCTTCGCGCCTAGTTTCTTCAATGTAAATGTTGTCCATAAATCGTTATTCATTTCAAAAATAAGGGAAATGCCTTTGAGATAGTGAAAGACCTTCGTTACTTTGTTGTTATGACTAACACACGTATTTTACTTTCACTTGCTTTTGTTGTGGCTCTTTTAAGCAGTTGCAGCATCAATAAGAATATAATGTTTCAAACAGATACCGAGTATGAGTTTAAGAAACCAGATATAGACTCAACGAATAGAGAATACAAGCTCGCTGCATTTGACTACATCACAATAAACTTGTTTACTGGCGATGGAGCTCTTATTTTGGAGTATACGACCAGTGGTATTGATCGTCAACTAAACTATGGTGGTTTCGATTTGTATTACATATTGGATAAAAATGGAGAAGTGGATCTTCCGGTTTTGGGTAAAACAAAACTTTCGGGCTTGTCTATTCCAGATGCTCAGCAATACCTCGAAGCGAAATTCATTAACTATAATGACCCATTCTGTTTAGTCCGTGTCTTGAATAGAAGGGTTATGGTGTTTACAGGAGAAGGAAGTCTAGGAGTTGTTGTTCCTTTGGCAAACCAAAATATTTCAGTGTTGGAGGCAATTGCCCTAGCAGGCGGAATACGAGAAAGAGGAAATGCATCAAAGGTGAAAATTATTCGCGGGAAGAATGGTCTGAATGAAGTGTATCGTCTGAACCTATCGACCATAGAAGGAGTTGAAAGCGCTAAAATGATTGTTCAAGCGGGTGATATCATATATGTAGAACCTGTGCCGCAAATTACCAATGAATTCGTGAAAGATATTGCGCCATTGGTGAGTTTGTTTTCCTCGACGTTAATCCTATTCTTGGTTGTTACAAATTAATTATGAGAATAGAGAAGACCGATTTTCGTGACTTGCTTTTGGTCAATCTTCCTTTGCTTGGGGATGATCGTGGCCGTTTTCAAGAAACATTCAAAGAGGCGCAATTCAGAATAGAAACTGGAATGAATATTACATTCGTTCAGGATAATGAGAGCCTTTCTTCAAAAGGTGTATTACGTGGTTTGCATGCGCAGAAATCACCAAAGTCTCAGGCTAAGTTGTTACGCGTGGTGAAAGGAAGTATTTTAGATGTTGTTGTTGATTTACGAAGAACCGAACCAACTTTCGGTAAGAGCTATCAAATCGAATTGAAGGGTGGAGATGGAATATCGTTATTTATTCCCGAGGGTTTTGTACACGGTTTTTATTGTTTCGAAGACGAAACCATTGTTCAATACAAGTGCACAAATTATTACGATAAGAATTCTGAAATTTGTTTGAATGCATTTGATGCCAATTTGGGTATTCAATGGCCAGAAGGGGAGAAAGTGCTTTCTGAAAAAGATAAGGAAGGCTTTTCTCTCGAAGATTTAAGCGATTTGTTTTTTTAACTGTTCGTTTGAATAGTAAAAGCCACGCTAGCCAAACGCTTAGTTTCATCGCCTTCGATGAATTCAGTTAATACACTTTTAGTCGCCGCCTCTCTTTCAAATACTTCTTCCATATTCCTAACGCGGCCATACGGCACTCCGCTCTTCACAGCCGCATGCTCGAACGTTTCAGAGCTTATTTTTTTAAATTCTTGTTGAAGAATATCAAATAGTTCAATTCTGTTTTTTACGCGATTAGTGTTTGAAGAAAATCTGCTGTCGGTAGCGTTTTCAGGAGTGTTTAATATGACATTCAATTTTTTGAATTGTTCATCGCTGCCTACAGCGAGTACAATCCATTTTTCATCTTGTGTTTGAAATAGTTCTCCATAAGGCGCAATATTAGGGTGCAGTGATCCGAGTCGCTGAGGAATATTTCCAGTCATAAGAAAGTAACTCGCTTGATTTGCTAAGGAAGCAAGAGCAGCTTTTTCAAGGGATACTTCAACACAAGCCCCTTTTCCTGTTTTTGTTTTTTGAATAAGCGCACAGAGAATTCCTTCTTTCAATTGATGTGCCGCTAGCACATCTATTAGAGCGACGGGCATCTTATTGGGGAGCCCGTCGGCAGACCCATTCATATGCATAAATCCAGTTTCCGCTTGAAGAACCACATCGTAAGCTAAGCGATCTCTTTCGAATTCAAATCCTCGAATAATTCCCTGAATCAGTTGCGGAAATTTTTCAGAAAGAAATTCAGCATCTAATTGGAATTTTTTAGAATCACCTTCTTTAAAATTAGAAATCATTATATCTGCCGTTTCTAGTTCTACGTGGATACGAGCAATATCGTCTTCATTCGATAAATCAACCAGATGAATTTCTTTATTGTAGTTAATGGAAGAATAGTACGAACTAATTTTTTCTTTCGACTCCATAGGCGTGTGCCACGTTCGAGTGACATCGCCATTTGTTTTAGCGTTTTCGAATTTCAAAACATGTGCACCAAGCTCAGAGAAGAATGTCCCTACTTGAGGCCCTGCCAAAACTGAAGAGCAATCAACAACTTTTAATCCTTTGAACAATTCCATGAAGTAAAGGTAAAGACTTTACTTTTTCAGAAGGGCTTCCTTGTATTTTTCTAGACATCTGTTTCGTGCAAACGTATGTTCTACAATGGGTAAAGCGTATTCACTCGTGTTGAATTCAGGAACCCATTTTTTAATGTACTCATTCTGCTTGTCGAACTTTTCCATTTGAGAGGTGGGATTGAAAATTCTAAAATAAGGAGCCGCGTCGCAGCCGCTTCCTGCTGCCCACTGCCACCCTCCAACATTACTGGCCAAATCAAAATCTAAAAGTTTTTCCGCGAAATATCTTTCTCCCCAGCGCCAATCGATGAGCAAGTGCTTCGTTAAGAAACTGGCTACAACCATTCGAACTCTGTTGTGCATGAAACCTGTTTCATTGAGTTCGCGCATACCTGCATCTACAAGCGGATAGCCCGTTTTACCTTCACACCATAACTTGAATTCTTCCTCGTTGTTATTCCATTCGATAAAGTCATACGCTGGTTTGAACGCATGGTCAACTGTATCAGGAAAGTGATAGATTATCATTTGATAGAACTCTCTCCAGATTAATTCATTCAACCATTTTTCATTGGATGTTAAGCCATACAAGACGAGCGCTCGGGTGCTTATTGTCCCGAATCTTAAATGTAAACTCATGCGAGTGGTTCCGGCTATAGCAGGGAAATCGCGATGAAGATGATAGTTCTGAATGGCTTGGGTATTCAGCTGAATTGTGGGAAAGTCGATCTCTGTTTTTTCAAAACCAATTTGCTCGAGTGAAGGAAAATCAGATGTTTTAGTTTGAAGGAAATTAGACTGAAGTTCTTCCGATGGATAGCAAGTAATAGGATGTGATTCCAAACGCGTTTTCCATTTTTTGCTATAAGGAGTATAAACTGTATAAGGAAGGCCGTCGTCTTTGGTTACTTCAGCGGCTTCGAAAATGACATGGTCTTTCTTTCCAATAAAAGTTATTCCCTTTTCCTTCAAAGAATCATAAATGCGCTTGTCTCTGCTTCTAGCGTTGGGCTCATAGTCGCGGTTCGCATATAAATTCTGCACATCGAATTCATTCAAGAGTTGCTCTAGAGCTTTTTCGGGTGTGCAATGAAAAATACGTAGCGCACTTCCAACAGAAATCAATTGCTCATGAATGGATGTAAGAGTTGAATGAAGGAATTGAACGCGAGCGTCTTTTTTCGGAAGATGCATTAAAATATTTGGGTCGAAAATAAAGATAGCAAGTACCGGGAATTCAGCCGAAAGAGCAGCGAACAATGCGTGATTATCGTTCACTCGAAGATCTCTTCGAAACCAATGAATGTTTATTTTAGTTTTTTCCATAGATATTGAATAGAGCGACTTGAATAGTTTTAAAACGGAATTCAAACTCGGTTGACTTTATTTTCAAATTGGAAAGTCGCTGACTCACGAGAACAAGTTGCGACATTTCTCCGAACATTACTTTCAAAACGAAGGCAGGCACTTTGGGAAGAAAGAAAGGTTTTTTTAGGACCTTTGCTAGTGTTTTGGAAAATTCATAATTCGTTACGGGACTGTCAGATGTTGCGTTGTACACTCCGGATTCTACGGTGCTTTCAAGACAATGAATGAATAAGCGAACCAAATCGTTCTCGTGCACCCAACTCATGTATTGATTTCCATTGCCAACAGCAGAGCCGATTCCAGCTTTGAAAATAGGAGTGAGTTTTTTGAGTGCTCCATCGTTTGCACTGAGCACAACACCAATGCGTAAATGAATATTTTTTATGGAAGGGTGAAGAGATGCACTCGCGTTTTCCCACTGCGCTGTTAAGTCGGCTAAGAAACCACTTCCAACAGAAGCTGTTTCGTCTTGAAGTTCATTGGAATTTTTATAAAATCCAGAGGCACTCGCTCCAACCAAAACATCTGGAAGAGATTCCATCTCATTCAAGATTTCACAAAGAAATTCGGTCGATGAAATTCGACTCGAAACCATTAAGGTTTTGTTTGCAGCACTCCACTTATTGGCCACACTGTATCCGGCTAAATGAATAACACCTTCTATGCTAGACAATAGTGATTTGTTCAATTCTTTAGTTGTCGGATTCCAATAGACTTGCTGGAACATTTCGGAAACACGTCCTTCCTGTTTGCGCTGTGTGGTTAGGTTTGTGACTGCATGACCCTTTTCCAACAGCGCTTGAATAATTTGCTTTCCAATAAAACCTGTTCCTCCTGTGACTAATACATTCATAAAATTAAAACACCCTGAGGGCTATTTAGTTCTCTTGTATTTTTTGAAGCTCAACAAGTTCAGAATAAAGTCCATTATGAGCGAGTAATTCCTCGTGAGTTCCGCTTTCTGCGAGCTGACCTTGTTGCAACACGAAAATTTTATCGGCATGATGAACACTGCTTATGCGATGGGAAACAATGATATTCGTTTTTCCTTCTCTAATTTTTTTCAGGCCGCGCATAATCTTCTCGTCAGTCTGAGTATCGACCGCCGAAAGGCAATCGTCGAGAAGTAGAATTTCAGGATTTGAAATAATTGCTCGAGCTATTGAAAGTCGTTGCTTTTGTCCACCGCTCAAATTAATGCCTCGTTCTCCGAGAAGTGTCTCATATTTTTCCTCGAATCCAAGAATGTTATCGTGTAAGTCTGCTGTTTGAGCAGCCCGTGTAATTTCATTTAACGTCGCGTTCCCATTTCCAAAGCGAATGTTGTTTTCGATAGTGTCTGAGAATAAAAAAACATCTTGCGGAACAATGCCCAGGAGGCTTCTGTAGGCATTGGTTTCCAATTGAGCAATGTCAATTCCATTCATGGAAATGGCCCCTGATGTTGGCATATATGCCTTCATGAGCAACTGAACAATAGAAGATTTCCCAGAGCCTGTGTGTCCAATAAAGGCAACTGTTTTCCCTTTGTGTATTTCTAGGTTCAGATCGGAAAGTGCTTCAATATTCGTTTCAGGATATGTGAAAGAGACATTTTTAAATTGAAGGGTTTCAAATGTTTGAACGGTTTCGTTACCGCTTGTAATGGCAGATGACTGATTTAAAAATGCGAGGATACGTGTCATACTCGCTTCTCCCTTCAAAACTAAACTTGTCACCCAACCCACACTGGCAAACGGCCAAGTTAGAAGGTTGACATAAAATATAAATTGTACAATGACTCCATAAGTAATATTTCCAGCAGCAACCTCACGGGCACCAATGTATAACGTGAGCAGTGTTGAAAGTCCAACGAGCATTCCAATAACAGGCGTAAACAAAGCATCTGTTTTCACCAAATGCATTTGTAGTTTTTTATAGGACTGACTTTGCTTGAAGAAATGTGCAATGAAATGATTTTCTAGACCGAATCCTTTCAGCACACGTATGCCGCTCATGCTTTCTTGAACGGTGGTTGAAAGTTCACTTTGCTGACGTTGAACACGCTCTGTCTTTTTGTTGATTCTTCTGCTAACAAGGAAAATTCCGATCATCATGAAAGGCAACGGAAGCAAAGTATAAAATGTGAGCTTAGGAGAAATTTTATACATAATGCCAATACACATGGCGAAGAGAACGATGAGGTTCAACGTATACATGACAGCCGGTCCGAGGTACATGCGAACACGTCCAACATCTTCGCTAATTCGGTTCATAAGATCACCCGTACGATTGACTTTATAAAACGAAACATCTAATTTTTGGTAGTGTGCATAGATGGAATTTTTTATATCAAATTCCATCCAACGCGACATGACGATGAGCGTTTGCCTTTGGAAGAAAAGAAAAATTCCTTTGAAGAGATAAAAGAACAAATACAGACCGCCAATAAGTATTGCAATGTAGATTACCCAATCATGGAATGCACTATTATTCTGCACTTCCGGAATGTCGTTAGACAGTCCAAACCAACTTCTGCATAGCGCAAGTGTTTCAGGGTAATGAATGGTTTGAATTTTCCCTTGCGCGGCACTCAGTGCTTCGGCCAGAAAGTCAACACCTTCTCCCACCACAATGGGTGCGTATACATTGAAGGCAGTAGAAAGAATAATGAACAAGGTTCCGAGGAGCAATCGTCCGCGGTATTTCCAAAAAAGATAATTGAGTTGAAGTAGTGATTTCAAAATTAGAATTCAAAGTTCCAAGTAATGCTTGGTAGTATGGGGAATAGACTGACTTGTCTTGCCGTTATCTGGAACCCGCCGCTGTCATTGTCATTTGTTGCGAAATAGATGAAATACGGATTCATTCTGTTGTAAAGGTTGTAAACAGAGAAGTTCCAACTGCTCCGGAATTTGCGCGGCTCTTCCACCACTTGATTCAATTCAGCATCGAAACGAGAGCGCGTTAGCTTTCCTTTTACGTTCAATGAAAAGTCTGCGCGGTGATAAGGCGCCATGCGGAAACTGTTTCTTTCGCCATACACTTCAACTAAATTTCCTTCAAAGAAATAACGAGAGATAGGAAGTGTAATAGCGTTTCCTGTTGCGTAGACAAACACAAATCCTAAATCAACACGCGGAGAAAGAGTATACATCAAAACAACATTTGCGTCGTGGCGTCTGTCCCAACGTGTTGGATAGGCTTTGCCATTATTCACCTCTTCAAATATGCGCATAGTCTTGGCCCAAGTATATCCGACCCAACCGGAGAAATCTCCCATTCGTTTTTTAATAAAAAATTCAGCTCCGTAGCTGTATCCTCTTCCAAATACAAGCAGATTGTCAATGTTGTCTCCGACAGTTTGATCAGGTGTAGAGCCTTCTTTATAATCACTCTGGTTTTGCATGTCCTTGTAGTAAATCTCAACGCTCGACTCCCAGCTATCGTCAAAGAAATTTCTGAAATATCCTACACTCACTTGCGAAGCAAGCTGTGGCTTTAGTCTATCTGTACTCGGCAACCATACATCTGTCGGCAGCGATGAAGGAGAAAGGCTGGTGAGTGTAATGAACTGAAGGTTTCGAGACAGCGCCATTTTGAAGCTCGAAGCTTTATTGATTGCATAGCGCGCATTGAATCGAGGTTCAAATCCGACATAATCTGCAACTTTTTTATTTTTCTCGTAGATCGTTCTAATAGGCGCTGTAGATCCTCCAACGCTTGAGGTTGAAGTTGGATAGGTGTATCTGGTAAAAGGACCCACATGCATGAAATAAGGAACGCGCACACCGGCATTGATTCTCCATTTCTCGTTTATGTCA
>JBIKZA010000022.1:0-31793 GCA_044354975.1 Flavobacteriales bacterium | reverse complement strand
AGAATGCATGACTGGAGATGTATTCGGTTCACGCAAATGTGATTGCGGCGATCAGCTGCACGAGGCACTTAAACAATGCGGAGAGGAAAAAGGTGTGCTTATCTATTTGCGTCAAGAAGGAAGAGGTATCGGTTTAGTCAATAAACTAAAGGCCTATCAACTGCAAGATAAAGGCATGGATACCGTTGAAGCGAATGAAGCGCTGGGTTTCGATGCCGATTTAAGAACGTTCGATCAAGCTGTAGAAATTTTGTTGGAGTTGGAAATTCGACAAGTAAAATTGTTGACGAACAATCCATTGAAGATGGAAGCACTTGAAGGTATAGGTTTTGTAAGCGTTAAACGCATTCCCCTGCACGGCAAAGAATTCGATTCGAATAAAAATTATTTGAATACGAAGCGCGAGAAAATGGGACATCAAATTTGATTCTTTCAACATGAATAAAAGTTTATTCATCCTTGCTCTTACCTTTTGTTCATTCGGAATTCTGAATGCGCAAAATTGCGAGTACACGCCTTCAAAAAACATTCAGAAATTTTTAGACAAAGCCGGTGATGGAAAGAAATACACCAGCGATGAGCGTATTGTTTTTCTTGAACAAGCCTTAGAACAAGATGCGGAATGCCTCCCGTGTATGTTGCAATTGGGTGAAATGAAATTCCTTCGCGCAAAGCGTCAAGGTTCAGGTTTCGAGGAAACCATTCGCTTGTATGAAGAACTAAAAGCGAAATGCGAAGAGTATCATTCTGAAATGTATTATTTCTTAGGAGCTATGCACTACGCCAATCAAGCCTACGACGAGGCCACAGAGTCTTTCGAAAAGTTTTTGCGCTTTCCAGATAGTGATCCATCGAAATTTAATTCCAACTACGATAAAAAATACACGGAAGTGCAAGAGGCTTTGGTTTCAGTAAAGGCTTACAACAAAATTTTCAACGGAAATGAAGATTATGTTTTCAAACCGAAAAAAGTAACAGGTGTCTCTACTCTGAGCGATGAATACCTTCCCATGATTTCTCCAGACGGTGAAATTTTATTCTTCACACGTTTGCTCATTAAGCAAGCGAAAGGAGATTTCACCAGCAAGGAAGTAGAAGAGTTTACATGGAGTAAGCGTGTTGATATTAACGCGCAATTCGACAACGGTCTTGCTCTTCCTCCGCCATTCAACAAAGGCGGTTCATATGGCGGTGCAACACTCTCCATCGATAATAAAGAACTCATCATTGCGAAGTCGAATCCAAATGCGAAGAATGCCAACAACATCGATTTGTTTTCAACGCGATTCGAACGCATAACAAAAGACGATGGAACCATTGGTTATGTCTGGAGTGAATGGGTGAGTTTGGGTGAAGGTGTGAATACACCCGACGGTTGGGAAGCGCAACCTTCATTGAGTGGTGACGGACGAACGCTCATCTTCGCTTCGGTGCGTCCGGAATGCACGAAAGACAATTCAGGAAATTTCAGTCACGATTTATTCATGTCACGAAAACAATCCGACGGGACGTGGGGGAAATGTGTTGCACTTCCAGCTTCAATAAATACAAAAGGACAAGAGAAAGCGCCTTTCATTCATAGCGACAGTCACACCATTTATTTTTCAAGCGATGGGCATTTGGGTGTTGGTGGAATGGACTTCTTCTATGCGAAAATGAACGACGATGGAACCTTCAGTGAAGTGGAAAACATTGGTGCTCCTATCAATGATGAAAACGATCAGATTGGAATTATTGTAAGTAGCGACGGGGAGTTGGCCTACTTCGGAGCAGAGAGATATTTAGGTGAAAAAAGTTATGATATTTTTCAATTCAACATGCCTGAAAAAGCAAAGCCCGAGCGCGTTGCAATTATTAAGGGTGAAGTGAAAGGCGACGACGGTTCTCCAGCGCAAAATGCTTCTGTAACCATTCAATACGCGCAATCAGGTAGTGAAGAGCAAGTGAAGGTGAACAACGACGACGGCTCGTACGCGGCTATTGTGCGCACGAACAAAAAAGAAGATGTGGTGTTGAAAGTGGAAGGAGAGAACATTGCGTTCAATGCGCATGTCATTTCGAGAAAGGAAAACGAAGATCCTGCAGCTATTTTGAAATTGAATTTGGAAACGTCTGTGGTTGAAGAAAATAAGCCATTCGTGATTAACGACATTTATTATTCAACCAGTTCAACTTCCATCAATGAAGAATCGAAATTGATTTTGATTCAGTTCTCTGATTATTTGAAGGAGCATTCGTCTTGGATTATAGAAATTCGCGGGCACACCGATAACATTGGCGACGATAAATCGAATGAAGCACTATCTTTAGGAAGAGCTAATCAAGTCAAAGACTTTTTGGTTTCGAAAGGAGTGAAGGTGGAGCAGCTTTCAGCAAAGGGATTTGGGAAATCGAAACCAGTTGCATCGAACGACACTGAGCCGGGAAGAGCGAAGAACAGAAGAACAGAGTTTGTCATTAAAAAATTATAGCATGCGAGTAGATATTCTTACCATTCTTCCTCGCTTGCTCGACGGTCCTTTTGCCGATTCAATCCTGAATCGCGCACAGAAAAATGGACTGTGTGAAATTCACATTCACAACATTCGCGATTATTCAACCGATAAGCACAAGAGCGTAGACGACTACCAGTTTGGAGGTGGAGCGGGAATGGTTATGCTCATTCAACCCATTGCAGATTGCATTGATAAGTTGAAGGCGGAGCGCGAATACGATGAGATTATTTATTTGACGCCAGATGGAGATAGACTAAATCAAAGCATGTGCAACACCTTTTCGTTGGGAACGAATTTGCTCATGATTTGCGGACATTACAAGGGTATTGATCAGCGTTTGCGCGATCATTATGTAACGCGTGAGATATCTATAGGCGATTATGTTTTAAGCGGAGGGGAATTAGCTGCTGCTGTTTTAGTAGATGCAATTGTTCGCTTAATTCCGGGGGTAATGAACGATGAGACAAGTGCGTTGACCGACTCATTTCAAGATAACTTATTGGCACCGCCTGTCTACACAAGGCCTGCAGAGTATAACGGATGGAAGGTTCCAGAGGTTTTGACTTCTGGAAATTTCAAGGTTATTGAAGAATGGCGCATGCAGCAAGCCTTCGAGAAAACAAAAACAAGAAGACCCGACTTGCTATGAGCACGCCACTAGCGGAAAGAATGCGTCCGAAAACATTCGATGAATATGTTGGACAATCGCATTTGATTGGCAAGGGCGCTGTGCTTAGAAGCATTATTGAAAGCGGACATATTCCGAGCATGATTTTCTGGGGTCCTCCGGGTGTTGGAAAAACAACGCTAGCAAACATCATTGCGCAAACGCAACAACGTCCGTTCTTTTCGCTGTCAGCAATCAATAGTGGAGTGAAAGAAATTCGAGAAGTATTGGATCAAGGAGGGAAGGGAGGATTGTTTCAGAAGAGTGCAATTTTATTCATAGACGAGATTCATCGGTTTTCAAAAAGTCAACAAGATTCGTTACTAGGTGCCGTTGAGAAAGGTATTGTCACTCTAATAGGTGCAACAACAGAGAATCCTTCTTTCGAAGTGAATAGTGCGTTGCTTTCACGTTCTCAAGTATACACGCTGCACGCTTTGTCGAAAGACGAATTGAATCAGGTGTTGGAAGATGTGATTGTTCGCGATGAAGTGCTTCGCGCAAAAAATATTCGACTAGAAGAAACGCAGTCGCTTCTGAAATACAGTGGTGGCGATGCCCGTAGATTGTTGAACGTTTTGGAATTAGTGGTCGAATCGATTCCAGATTCACCGTGTGTGGTGAAAAATGAATCGGTAGAGAATGTCATTCAGACCAACGCTGTTCGTTACGATAAGACTGGTGAAATGCATTACGATGTTATTTCCGCATTTATAAAAAGTGTAAGAGGAAGTCATGCACAAGGGGCTACGTATTATTTAGCGCGTATGATAAAGGGCGGAGAAGATCCGTTGTTCATTGCTAGACGACTGGTTATTCTTGCATCAGAAGATATTGGATTGGCTAATCCGAATGCCTTGCTCATTGCGGAAGCAACATTCCGTGCGGTGCAAAATATTGGCTGGCCGGAAGCAAGAATTCCGTTGAGCATGTGTACTGTTTATTTGGCAACCAGTGCGAAAAGCAATTCGGTGTATACTGCCATTGATGCGGCATTGGCGTTGGTGGAACAAACAGGAGATCTGCCTGTTCCCATGCATTTGCGCAATGCGCCTACGAAATTAATGAAGGAGTTGGGGTACGGAAAGAACTACGAATACGCGCACGCGCACGAAGGGAATTTTGCACGTCAAGAATTTCTTCCGAGTGAAATTTCTTCGACTGATTTCTACATTCCAGGGAATAATCCAAAGGAGGCTGCTATTCTAAAATGGCTACAAGAACGTTGGGGAACGAATGAGTAATAAGACGATACGTAATTTCGGACTCGATTTATTTCGAGCATTGGCTATACTTATGGTTGTTTTAACTCATGGGAAATTTTTGTTGAATGGAACTGATTTGGAGAATTTTCCATTTGTGAAAATGCTCGACGGAGTTGATTTGTTTTTCGTCTTAAGTGGATTTTTAATTGGTGGAATCATCTTACGGACCATGTCTGAAGACATGAATTGGAAGGACGTAGCGCATTTTTGGAAAAGACGTTGGTTGCGCACACTTCCCAATTATTATTTGATCTTACTGTTAAATTTTATTTTCGTTTCTTATGGAATTATCTCAGGTGATCTGAATGTTTTCGGCTGGAAGTTCATCGTGTTTCTTCAAAATTTCTCGACGCCGCTCATTGGATTTTTCTGGGAATCGTGGAGTTTAGCAGTGGAGGAGTGGTTTTATATTTTCACACCGTTGTTGCTTTGGTTGTTGTTGAAGAAGTTCAAGCTGAAGGTTTCTTTTTTGATTGTTACCCTTGTACTCATGATAGGGCCATTGCTCTATCGCGCTTATTCTTTCGATTCAACGCTCGACGATTTTTGGTTCGATGTGAAAGTGCGAAAGGTTGTGCTGATGAGACTTGACGCGATTTCATTCGGATTACTGCTCGCTTGGATTTATTATTTTCATAAGAATCTTTGGGATAAGTGGAAGAACGCAGCGCTTGTTTTAGGATTGGGAATTGTGTTTTTCTTGTTGAATAACACGGCCTCGAATTCAACTTTTTACAGACAAGTATTTTATTTCAGCTTAACACCCTTGGCCATAGCGTTAGTGTTGCCCTGGGCGGAAGGAATAAAATCTTCATGGAAACGCTTGATAGCAGCGGTTACGCACATCAGTAAGATTTCGTATTCCATGTACCTAATCAATCTCGCCTTAGTTGCCCAAGTATTCGGATTGAATTATCCTGTTACTGGCAATGCAGATGGAATTATTAAATACCTCACGTATTGGGGAATTGTGGTTGGCGCTTCTTCGTTGCTGTATTATGTTGTGGAGAGGCCGATTTTAAAATGGCGTGACAACGCCTAACACCTTCGGTGATGACCGCGGTGCGGATGACACGATACGTCGTGATGACAATCTGCGATTGATGACCACATCGTGGATGACGGCGAAGCCGATGACCGCGGTGCGGATGACACCAAGGTGATGACCACTTCGTGGATGAAGGCAAAGCCGATGACCGCGGTGCGGATGACAACTACGTTGATGACAATCTTCGTTTGATCGATGAGATGCCGTATTTTTGCAACATGTATAAGATTCTGATTAAACCTTTCTTTTTTCTATTCAATCCAGAGAAGGCGCATTACTTGGCGATGGATCTTTTGAAATTCACAACCAAGATTCCTGGAGGAAAAATAATTTTAAAATCAATTTTCAAAGCGAAAGAAAAGAGGATTGTTGTTGCTGGAATTTCATTTCCAAATAAAGTGGGATTGGCGGCGGGGTTCGATAAGGATGCAAAGTGGATAGATGAGATGGCGTTATTAGGTTTCGGACATGTTGAAGTAGGAACACTTACACCGAAGGCACAGCGAGGTAACGACAAACCAAGATTGTTTCGTCTTCCTTTAGACAATGGTTTAATCAACCGAATGGGTTTCAATAACGGTGGCGTTGAAGACGCTGCTGAAAGACTTCGAAATAGAAAATCAAACATTATTGTTGGAGGAAATATTGGAAAGAATAAAATCACTCCGAATGAAGATGCGTTAAGCGATTATTTAATTTGCTTGAATGCTCTTCACGATTGTGTAGATTATTTCGTGGTGAATGTGAGTTCACCAAATACCCCTGGATTGCGCGAACTGCAAGAGAAAGAACCGCTAATGAAAATTCTTTCTGCCCTGTCTGAACAGAATAAGTCTTTCCCAAAACCTCGTCCAATCTTTTTGAAAATCGCTCCAGACTTAACCGAATCTCAATTGAACGACATTGTTGAAATCGTTCTTGAAACTAAAATCGCTGGAGTAATCGCAACCAATACCACCATCTCTCGCGATCATTTGCAAACGAATTCAGATGTCGTTCAGAACATTGGAATGGGCGGTCTAAGTGGAGCACCTGTGCGAAACAGATCAACGGAAGTCATTCATTATTTAAATCAAAAATCGAACGGCGCATTTCCAATTATTGGTGTCGGTGGAATTCATACCTCAAAAGATGCGCAAGAAAAATTAGATGCTGGTTCTTCATTGGTTCAAGTTTACACAGGCTTTATCTACGAAGGTCCTGCTATCGCTCGCAACATCGCAAACCACATCAATTAATCCCCATCGCGAAGCGTCATCCGCTCCGCAGTCATCAATCGCAGATTGTCATCACGACGTGTCGTGTCATCCGCTCCGCGGTCATCGGCTTCGCCGTCATCCACGAAGTGGTAATGGTGAATAACTCTGTTGATATGTGTGAATCTCACTTTCGTCGCAAGGCTTCGTATGCCGTTTATTTTTGATAAAATCGAAAGGTTAAAAAATCGTTAAGGCATATGATTACATTTTTTGGAAAAAAGAAAATCTCAGCAGAACGCGCAGCAACCCTGTTCGTGAATACGCTGTTGGATTCAGTGGAAGGTGGATTTTCGGAAGTTGCAGGATTTGTCCGCGACACGCCGGAGTTTGTAACCACTCCGAAAATTAGTGACGAGGAATACGGAAAGTTCTTAATGATTGCCATTGTAGGAAACTTCAACTATTTGAATGAGCATTTCCGCGACGGTGAAGGAGATTTAATAGTTCAGCATTGTATAGATCAGTTTGCACCTGTTTTCGATTTATCTCCAGTTGTATTTCAAGCTAAATTGAACGAATACAAGAAATTCATGGCTCATGTGAATTTCCCATCAAAGAACATTTTGTACAGCATGTCCAAGGCTGTATTCTTTAAGTATGAATTGAATCAATACCAAGACGAATATTTCAGAAGCATGAATACGCCGAATCCAATTTTCTTAAAGAGCATGGATGAAGTGATGCGCAATTTCATTTGGGATTGGGAAGCCTTCTGCGACAAGTACAAGGTTCAGTTAGGCGGAGCCTAACACGCGTTGTGATGACAATCTTCGATTGATGACGGCAAAGCCGATTACACTTCGTGATGAACTAATTTTTAATGAAGTATTCTAAGACTGTGTCCTTCCCAAATTTCAAATCTTCTAAACGTTGTTCCAAAGGAATATTTGGAAGTATTGGTGTTCGCGAATAACTAAACGTGTTGTTGTAGTTGTATCGAATGGTTGGAATCGAATAGGTTATTCCGGATTCGGTAAGTTGGACAATAGCTGCATTACCCCAAGTCCCATTAGCTGTTGCGTTACATGGAGTTCCAATGAGTTTTGCGCGATGATTATTTTGAAGAAGCTGCGC
This sequence comes from Flavobacteriales bacterium, assembly GCA_044354975.1. Taxonomy (GTDB): domain Bacteria; phylum Bacteroidota; class Bacteroidia; order Flavobacteriales_D; family Sanyastnellaceae; genus CAIZGX01. The sequence goes on along the minus strand of JBIKZA010000022.1, from coordinate 23,985 downwards.
GAAATCGCAAGCTGCTGAGACTGTATTTCCATTCATAAATACCGTTAGCTTTCCTGAGTACACATCTTCTGTGCGCTGGCGCTGAGGAATGCTGAAAAAGGCAGTGTCGGATTCTTCCATGGGCGTTTGACTCAACAAGTAGTATTGGTACATATCTTCATTCTTCTTGAATCTTTTTTCGGTCGACTTGGGGAAATGTTTCAGTCTGAAATTCGAAATAACTTGATAGGAATTGTCACTCGCTTTCCAGATAATATTACTTGGCGTATTAAGTCCAGTAGGCGTTAAAAAAGAGCAGAGGTATTCAACCATGGAACTTGATCCGCCCGGATTGTCGCGCACGTCAATGGCAATATCACGAATACCCAATTCTCTCGCCGCCTGAAAAAACTTTCTAATTTTCTTGACGTCGTTTTGAAAGGGACGTGAAGAAAACGAATGCACCTTTAAAACCGCTTTTCCTTCATTCAAATAAAAAGTAGCTTCAACATTTTTTTTATTCGATTTGAAATGTTCTCGTCGAATTTTTTGAAGTTGCTTCATGTCTAACAATTGCACTTCAACGCTGTCTATTTTATTATCAATGCGGAAAACAATCGTCTCAACATCCCAATTGTTTTGCAAAGGATTTGCAAAAAAATGTGCTGGTGTATAATAATAGGCTGCCGCTTCGTCGCTGGCATTCATCGTATTTCCTTCGTCGATGCTCCATTCTTTTGCCAGGGCATGTAATTCAGCCATAGAGAGTTTTCCAATGGATAGTATTTCACTTCCTAAAGGAGGGCCTCCAATGTAATCTTCTTCCACATAAAATTTCCCGTCAATGGGTCGAATGAAGAGAGGCAAGAAACCAGAGCTTACTGAACTGGCCTCGAGCATAAGTCCGAATACATGCGTCTGCAAATGCGAGTCTTCGACAACGCGTGTAAAGCGATTCAAATTTTGTGCGTGCTCAATGAGTGTGCGGTCTTGCGAATAGAAGTTAAATGCCTTTTTGTAGGCTGCGTCAAAGGCTTCCTTGCCGCAATAGGCATATGCATCTGGATGAACAGTGAGAAGTTTTTCTTCGAGTTCAATAAGATCATCAATTAAGTATTCTTTGCAAATACGCTCAACATTGCGTTCGCAGCGATAATATGCTTTGGAATTCGGGTCGAAGCACGTATCCGATTGAGCCCATGAAGCAAAGGTTGAAAAAAGTAAAAGGAAGAAAAGAAATTTACGCACTTATTCGTCGTTGCGTTTTTTAACCATGGTTAAGATCGTCGCTAACGCCACCGTCTCTCCGGTTTCATCATAAACATCAACCAAGAACTTCACAATGCCTTTCGGTATATCGTCCTCGCTGCGTTTCTCTTGCGCAATTTTTTCCTTCACGGTAAAGCGAACGGCAATGGTCATTCCTGGATAAACAGGCTTCGTGAACCGCGCTTCATCTATTCCGTAGTTCAACAATACTGGACCTTTCTTCGGATCTACAAACAATCCTGCTGCTTTCGATAAAACGAAGTATCCGTGAGCCACGCGACGTTCGAAGATGGTTCCTTCCAACGAAGTAGCATCCATGTGTGCATAGAAATTATCGCCACTTACATTCGCGAAGTTCACAATGTCGGCTTCAGATACGGTATGCTTGTGTGTGAACACGGTGTCTCCAACAACTAGGTCTTCGAAATGCTGACGGAACAAATGCGGTTGTGCTTCGGCTTGCTCTCCGCCTTGCTGATAAACACCTGTAATGGCTGTTAACATAGTTGGTGAACCTTGAATCGCCGTGCGTTGCAAGTAGTGCATAACACCGCGCTTTCCACCCATTTCTTCTCCACCCCCAGCACGACCCGGTCCGCCGTGAACAAGCATAGGCATTGGGCTTCCATGACCGGTGCTTTCTTTCGCGCTCGCTCTGTTCAACACTAAAATTCTTCCGTGATGCGATGCTGCATTCAAAACGAAATCGCGCGCAATGCTCGTATCGTTCGTTGTAATGCTACACACCAAACTTCCTTTTCCTAATTTAGAAAGGGCAACCGCTTCTTCCGTTGTGCTATAAGGCATTAGGGTTGAGATAGGGCCGAAGGCTTCAATGTTGTGTGAGCTTAATTTTTCGAAAGGTTTGTCATTCAACAAGAGTGTTGGAGACATGAATGCACCCTTCGAATCTTCAGCTTCAATCAGATTTATGGCATCGTTTCCAAATACAACTTCACTCTCTTTTTTCAATTCATTCAACGCGGCAAGAACATCTTCGCGTTGCGCTTTTCCGGCCAATGATCCCATGCGAACTTTTTCATTTCGTGGATCACCGATAGCAGTTTGTCCAAGGGCTTTCACAAGCGCTTCTTGAACGTTTGATAAATATTTTTCAGGAACTAAAATTCTTCTTACTGCTGTACATTTTTGTCCGCATTTCACTGTAATTTCTTTGCGAACTTCCTTCACGAATAAATCAAATTCTTCCGTGCCCGGTGCTGCGTCTAGTCCGAGAATAGCGGCGTTCAAAGAGTCGGCTTCCATATTGAACGGAATGGATTGGTCTATCAATCTCGGATGTTGCTTCAACATTTTTCCGGTTGAAGCAGAGCCGGTGAAGGTTACCACATCTTGCATTTCCAAATGATCGAAAATACCGTTGGCACTTCCGCAAATCAATTGCAAGGCACCTTCCGGAAGAATCCCAGAGGCATGAATATCGCGTACCACTACTTCAGTAACATAAGAAGTCAGTGTTGCAGGTTTCACCAAAGCAGGAACACCCGCCAATAAATTCACTGCTATCTTTTCCAACATTCCCCACACTGGGAAATTGAATGCATTAATGTGAAGCGCAACGCCTTCCTTCGGAACCATGATGTGGTGACCAATGAAAGTGCCTTCTTTCGAAAGCTTCGCCAATTCTCCGTCTACATAAAATGAGGAATCTGGAAATTGCTTTCTCAAAGACGCGTAAGCGAAAAGATTTCCAATTCCACCGTCAATATCAATCCAAGAGTCAATCTTCGTCGCACCCGTCTTCACGCTCACAGCATAATATGCTGCTTTGCGTTCGGTTAAATACAGGGCCAATGCCTTCAACATTCTTCCGCGTTCTTGGAAAGTCATTTTGCGAAGTGCAGGTCCTCCTGTCTCGCGTCCGTAGTTCAGCATAGCGCCAAAGTCTAGGCCTGTGCTATCCGCTACCGTGACCAATTCTCCGTTCACAGCATCGAACAATTCTGTGCCGGTTCCGCTTCCTGAAACCCATTGCCCTAAGGCGAAATTTTGAAGTTTTTGCATCTGATTTTTCTCTTGTTGCGAAGTTAATCGGAAAGTGCCGCACTTGGAATGATTGATGTATTTTTACAGCATGAATAAGGTTACGCATTTAATTACCGGTGGATGTGGTTTTGTGGGAAGGAATATGGTGAAGAGACTCTTCAATACCACCGAGGCTCAATTGATTTTTATTGACGACTTGTCTGTTGGAACGCATCCCGACACCTGGCTGAACGCGACCAAAACCAATTACGGTGAAGGCTTCACGGTTTACAATGGAAGATTGCTATTCATTCATGCCGATGCGTTGAACGTGATGCGCGCGTTTTCAGAAGATGAGAAATATTTCGAAACTAATTTCCAGTTTGAAATCAATCGCATCAATGATGTCTTTCATTTTGCAGCTATTGTAGGTGGAAGAACAAAGATCGATGGAGATCCGATGGCCGTTGCATTAGACCTTGCCATTGATGCCGAAATGTTCTACTGGGCTTGTCGCTATAAGCCGGAAAGACTCATGTACCCAAGTTCTTCAGCTGCTTATCCAATCGATCTGCAAACGATAGACGGTGCCATTGCTTTGAAAGAGTCGGACATCGATTTTAAGCGAATGGGTGAGCCCGATATGACTTACGGATGGAGTAAATTAACGGGAGAATTTTTAGCGAAAATCGCAGCTTCACATTACGGTTTGAAGGTCACCTGCATACGTCCGTTCAGCGGATATGGTGAAGACCAAGACTTAACGTATCCCGTTCCTGCTATTGCAGCACGGGCAGCGAAGAAAGAAGATCCGTTTGAAGTGTGGGGAAGTGGAAACCAAGGAAGAGACTTCGTACACATCGACGATGTGATCGATTGCATACTCTTGGCCATGGATCACATTCACGACGGAACAGCCATCAATATTGGAATGGGTAAACTCACTTCCTTCAATGAAATTATTCGCGTGTTCTGCGGATACGCAGGATACGAGCCAACGATAAAGCCGTTGTTGGATAAGCCCGTTGGTGTCCACTCTCGCTATTGCGACATGAGCTTCGTTCAAGAGAAGTTAGGATGGACAGCGAAGATTTCCATTGAAGAAGGAATGAAACGCGTGTACGATGCCGCAGTTAAAAAATTGGCAGCACAGCAATAAATGAAAAACAGAACCATTGTTTGCTTCGGTCCGGGTCCGCGCTTCAAAGGCGGTATGCAGAACTACAACACTTCGTTGGCGTTGGCATTGGACAAGGAAGAGCAGAACAATGTTCACATTGTTAGTTGGACGCAACAGTATCCAGCTATCATTCCCAGAGAATTCGTAGACAAAAGCAGTACAACTGATTTGTTGGAAGGAAGTCGCGTGAAGGTGACTTACTTAACGAATTACAACAATCCGTTTAGTTGGATTGAAACCGCGAAGTACATTATTTCGCTCAAACCTGAAATGGTAACTTTCCAATGGAGCATTGCCCTGCAGGGACTACCCATGGCGCATATCGCTAAGCGATTGCGCAAGGCAGGGATTCATGTGGTGTTCGACATACACTTTGTTATTCAAAAGGAGCACAGCTCAATAGATAAATTTTTGACGAAGTATGCTTTGAAGCACGCTTCTTCTTTTGTGGTTCATGCGCTGCATACTTTCGAAGAATTGAAAACGGTCTTTCCCGAACGTTCGTTCGGTTTGTTGGATAAGCTGGATATTCACGAAAAGGCATTCACGTCGGTTGTGAAATTGTATCATCCGATTTACGATTTGTACAAACCCATCTCGAATTTCAATATTGAAGAAGAAAAGGCAAAGTTGGGATTGAAGAAACACGTCTTTTTGTATTTCGGATTCATTCGGAAGTACAAAGGGCTCGATATGGCCATTCAAGCGTTTGCTGAATTGTGTAAGGAAAGAGTCGATGTTTCTTTTTTAATTTGTGGCGAATCGTTTTGGAAAACGCTGGACGATACGAAGTGGAGCACCAAGCTGAAGCAAACGTTGTTTGGTTGGGCGAAGAGTTTGGTTCTTCGAAAGTCTGACGATGAGCGCGAAGACAATCCGTTGGAATGGATAGAGAAATTAGGAATTCAAGAAAATTGCGTGGTGTTCAATCGATTCATTTCGAATGAAGAATTGCCGAAGTTTTTTCAGGTTTCTGATGCCGCTGTTTTGTTTTACCGAACCGCTACACCAAGCGGCATAGAGTCGTTGAGCTACAATTTCAAGATGCCAATTTTGGCAACGAAAGTGGGACACTTTCCGGAGACTATTGTAGACGGATTCAACGGATACTTGGCTGAAGCCAACGACATTCAAAGTATGAAAGATCAAATGGTGAAGTTCTTAGATTCCCCCATCAATAGAGACAATGTTTCGAAGGCAACGGAGAACATGAGTTGGAAGAATTACGCAAACGCAATTTGTAATTATGAGTAACATTATACACGATAGAAAGAGCTACGATAAAAATAGCTTGGAGGTTGAAGACTTGAAAGCTGCTCCTCACGAGATGTTAGAGTTTTGGTTGAACGAAGTAAAGGATTTGCACGATTACAACGCCATGGTCGTTAGCAGTGTGGACGCTTCAGGGCAGCCTCATTCGCGCATTGTTTTGCTTCGTGGGGTGAATGAAGACGGATTGAAATTCTACACGAATTACACTTCCAACAAAGGAATGGAATTAGAGCAAAACAACAAAGTTGCTTTGAATTTTTTCTGGCCTTCGGTGGAACGTCAAGTTCGGGTTGAAGGGGAATTGCAAAAGTTGACAGAAGCAGAGAGCGACGCTTATTTCAATTCGCGTCCGCGTGAGAGTCAGATCGGCGCATGGGTTTCCCCGCAGAGTGCAACCATAGATTCACGTGAAATATTGAACGACCGCTTCAGAGAATTCACCGATAAGTTTGAAGGTCATCCTGTTCCGCGTCCTTCGCATTGGGGCGGATATATCATTCGTCCGAAGTATTTTGAATTTTGGCAAGGAAGACCGAATCGCTTGCACGATCGTTTGACCTATTCTTTGGTTGAAGGGAATTGGTCAATTGGAAGAATGGCGCCGTAATTTTTTTGGGATAGGCAAAAAAAGGGAACCTTTCGGTTCCCTTCTCTTTCAAAAAAAACATAAGATTATTTTCTAGTGTTGTTCGCAATAGAAACAATTGCACGAAGCATTTCTGCCGCTGCTCGTGAAAGAACAATGATTAAATATCCTGCAATAACAGAGATAATAGCGCTTTCTATTCCACCGCCCTTTATGAAGCCACCTGGGATGAATCTGCCAATCATTCGGCTTTCTTCTACAAGTTCAGTGAAAATACCGAAGAAGAAGCCAACAACAGCGAACCACGTTCCAGCCCATTCTCCAAAGGTTTGAACGAAGTGTGAATAAACAGGAATTGCAACAAATTCATCTCCCTCTTTTGAGGTCTCGTTTACTTTGGATTTTCTGTCCCACCAGATTTGGAAGCTAACCCAACCGGCTGCAGCAATAATTAGCCAAAGAATAAGGAACACCACAACCACCTTTGCAGGCGCGTCGAACAGATTGTTGTCAGCAGCCTCATACATGATGTACAGAGGAAGTAAGGCGTTAATTATAGCAAGAGCTAAATAAACATAACCGATCGGCTGTCTAAACATTTTGCCAGAATCGATGTAGCCCAAATAAGGCCTAATGAAGGTGAAAAATTTGTTGTCCATAAAAAATTAGTTAAGGTATACCTACTCGTATGGCTTTTCGGTTTTCGCCCATTGGTTTACCAATGATGTTCTAATGTAATTCGTTTAATTGACTAGTAATAAAAATTCATAAGGAGTTTTCAACAACAAAATGATTTCTTGTTGGAAGAGGTAATTCATTTTAAATGTATTTTGCAAGCATGAAAAGAATCCTTCTAGCCGCATTGCTTTGTTTTCATTTAGATTCCAACGCGCAATACTTCGTTGATATTTTTTCATTCAATAGACAGTCATACAATGTGCCTAGTGGCCCGCTGACGAGCGATTTATTTGTAAACGCGTTTGTTCCAAAAGTTTTGAAAAATGGGAACTCTATTTTTTTGCGAGCAAATTATGAAAAGCTAAATATAAAGAATGACTCTCTTTCGAATACCTATTCATCCTGTGCTCTTCCGATTGGGATGCAAGTGCAACTGAAAAATCCAAAGGTGAAATTTACTGGATTGGTGATCCCGAAAATTTCAGGAGCTGATTTCGGAAATTCTATGTCAGAGTCATTTCAACTTGGTATATATTCACTTTTAACTGTGACCGAATCTGAAAAATTCCGATACAAATTCGGGCTGTATTACAACAAAGAATTTTTTGGAAACTTCTTTATTCCATTATTCGGAATAGACTGGAAAGTAACGGATCGTTTTTTAATCTACGGCACACTTCCGAATAGCATGAAATTCAGCTATGCACTTGCACCTTCGAAAATAAACACAGGTATCGCCTTTCGCTCATTAACGAGGTCCTATCGTGCTGAAAATGTAAACACCTTTGTTCGCTACAACGAATTGCAGTTGAAGAGCTTTTTAGATTTTTATGTCACTCCGAAAAATGTTGTGTTTCTTGAAGCTGGTTATTTCTTGGGTAAGACACCCTTGCTCTATAACAACAGCGATGTAAAAGCACCACTTACTTCTAACTTATTGAAGGAAGGAAAAGCTTTCCCCGTCTTCAATGCGGGATGGGCACTTAGATTTTAAAAAGTTCTAGGGTCATCAATCGAAGATTGTCATCACAACGAGTTGTGTCATCCGCTCTGCGGTAATGTTGTATTTTTGTCTCATGGAATTCAAAAAAGGAGATCACGTTCGTTTTTTAAACGATACCGGAGAGGGAGTAATCGTTGGATTTCCCCAACCCGATGTTGCTACAGTAGAGGACAGCAGCGGATTTCCGTTCGATCACCCGCTTCGAGAATTAGTAAAAATTGAAAATTCGAAACACGAGTTTTCACAATACAATCAAGTTCAGCCGAACACCCGCGAAATGCTCGATCGTAATTTGGATGCCAACGCAGTGAAGTCGGCCGCTAAGGATTTCAAGAATCGTTACAAGGAACGCGCGGCCAACGATTTTCCGCACAATGCCGATTTGTTCGAAGTGGATTTACACATTCACGAATTGCTCGACAATTTCGAACGTATGACGAACGGTGAAATCGTAACCATTCAAATGGAACACTTCGAGCGTATGCTGGCCATTGCCGAAAAGAAAAAAGTAAAGAAGGTCATTTTCATTCACGGAGTGGGGCAGGGCGTTTTACGCGCAGAGATTCGTTCATTCATTAAGAGCTATTATCCGCAATGCGAATTCCTTGATGGGAATTATCAGAAGTACGGACACGGCGCAACAGAAGTTAGATTCAGATAACATTCAACATGAAAAAAATAGTTCTTTCATTTTTAGCCCTTGCCATTACGCTTTCGGCTGCAACACAAAAGAAAACCGCTAAGCCTTTCGCAGCGCAGATAATAGCGTTGGAAGCCAAGATGAATGAAGGTCTTGGGAAATACAATGTTCCCGGTGGAGCCATTGCTGTCGTTTACAACAACGAAATTATTTTGTCGAAAGGATTCGGAGTAAAGGACGCTGCAACGAAAGAGCCCGTAACCGAGAACAGTTCCTTCGCGATAGCAAGTAACTCGAAGGCCTTCACCAGCGCGGCGTTGGCAATCTGTGTCGATCGCGGATTGTTGAATTGGGACGACAAAGTTCAGGATTTTCTTCCAGAATTAAAATTATACGATTCGTATGTTTCGGCGAATTTGACTGTGCGCGATTTGCTTTCACACCGACAAGGATTTGAAACTTTTGCAGGAGATTTAATCTGGTACGGAACGAGTCATTCTCGAAGTGAAATTCTGCGCAGATGGCAGTTCGTGGAACCGAAGTATGGTTTCCGAACGACCTATGGATATAGCAACATTGCTTTTTTGGCAGCTGGACAAATCGTTGAGAAAGTAACCGGAAAAACGTGGGACGAATTTGTAAAGAACGAGTTTTTTCTTCCGTTGGGAATGAAGAACGCGAACACTTCGATCACAGCGTTTCAAGCGGGCGCCGACGTCGCGTCTCCGCACAACACCGTGAAGGAGAAGAACATTCCCATTCCTTATGTGAATTGGGACAACATTGGCCCGGCGGGAAGCATTAACGCATGTGTGAATGAATTGAGTCAGTGGATGATGTTGCAGTTGAACAAAGGAACTTTAGGTGGAAAGAAATACTGGGACGAAAAGCGTACCTATGAGATGTGGGAGTACAACATTAACAAGCCGGTGAGCAAGTGGCAGCGTGACAACATGCCTTCGCGTCATGCGAACGGTTACGGCATGGGCTGGGAGTTGATGGAATATGGTGGACACAAGATTGTGAGTCACGGCGGTGGTTATGACGGGATGATTTCGAAGACCATCTTAATTCCAGATATGAATTTAGGATTTGTGATTTTAACGAACAGCAACAACTCGTTACCGAGTGCCATGGGCTTCGATTTTTTGGATTTGTTTTTAGGGGTGAAGGGAAGTAAGAATTGGGTGAACGAATTCGCTCCGAAGGCAGAAGAGCCCGAATTATTAGCGCCTCCTACGGGTGAGGCTTATGAATGGATTTTACCCGTTACATCAAAGATTGAAGGGGTTTATCGAAGTGAGATGTATGGAGATGTGGAAGTGTTGAAGAAAGATGATGGCTATAAGATTGATTTCAAGCCAACGGAATTGTTCCAGGGAACATTGGTTCATCTCGGCAATAATGTATATGCGATGCACTGGTATACGCAGATGATGTTGCCAAGTGGAAAGATTCAGTTCATATCGAACATGGAAGGAGAGATTGAGGAATTGCGCGTATTTGTTGAGAATCCGGATTTTGATTTTTCTGAATTGAAGTTGTATAAAGTGAAATAATTCATTGTATGAAGAAGATTGTACTTGTATTGACAGTGCTTGCAATTGTTCCATCGCTATTCTTGAGCAGCTGTAAGAAAGAAGTTGATTGTCCAGGTTTGTCTGAACAAATGGAAGGGTATTTTCCCTCTGTCGGTGAATTGAAGTTCAGCAATGGGTTAGGCGACACCTTGGTTTTTCCAGTTGAGGAATACACACGAGCTGTCCCTCGCACGTTATCGAATAATCCATTGAGTGTTGGCGGAACTGGAATGAAACCGATTTGTTACGAGACTCTCCGAGCTGGTTCTTCCGCATATGTTCCCTTTTACTGGTCTTTTGAATTGGGGGTTTATGAAGATGACAAAACAACAACAATTAGTTTTAACATCACTGAGGAGTTCGTTTCCAACAACTACTTCGAAGCGGTAGTTAATGAAACTCCAAGTTCCTTGGGCGACTACAAGGTTTTCGGTGATACGTTAGATATCGTGGCGATTCCGGTTTCAAACCCCAGATTTACTGAAGCTCGAATAGTCTATGGACAAGGGTTGGTGAAGTTGCACGATGTGATGAATAATTGTGACTGGACGCGGGTTTGGTAGTCACTCAATATTCGAACGATTAGAAAAAATAATTAGAATCATTGTGAAATAAAAGGAAATGCCTATATTTGCAGCCGCTTTAATAGCAATGGCATTGTAGCTCAACTGGATAGAGCATCGCACTACGGATGCGAAGGTTTGGGGTTCGAATCCCTACAGTGTCACGAAGAAGCAACCAAATCCCCGACGAAAGTTGGGGTTTTTTTGTTAAAGGGGCGAAATATCTTTCGCCCGTATTGAAATATCTTTCAATTCCCTAATCCCCAATACACCGAATATTTGGCTCATCTTCAATGCGATTGGACAAGAAGTATTCAGCGAGAGAATCACTTCTGTGAATCAATTGTTGAACATTGAAAAACTAACCGAAGGATTTTATTTTCTGAAGTTGGAAGGAAGCGTTGTTCGGCTTCAAGTCGTTCGATAAATACTGAACGATCTACGGCCTCGGATTGTTGAAAGGCACATTCTGGCCATCTACAAACGGAGCAATGTCAATGATGGGCATATATTTCCATTTGCCGTTTTCAAGTACATATCCGTCGTAGCTTCCGTCTGGTCCATACTCCGGAAAGAAGCCTGCGTAGATCGCCTCACGCGGAGATAAATGATCCACCACTATGGTTTTTTGCTTGTCGTAATAACGCAATGAGCATGTTGTCTGATCGCTGTATTCAAACACCACTCGCTTCGGATTACGATCTTCAAAATCGAAAAAATTTCCGCCGAACTTGCAGCCATCGCTTTCAATCGTAATCACTTCAATCACTTTGTAATTCGAAAGATTGTCCTTCGATTCGAATCCCAATAGCGCATAACTATTCCCACTTTTCTTTCCTTTGCTCATAGGAACTACAGCGTAATACAATGCTCCCGGCCATTTTCCTTCATCATAAATTTTATTGTCCCATTTCGCAGTAGCAACCGGAGTGAAATTCAACTTGAAAAATAAGGGTTCACCAGATTTCGAAGTCTTAAATACCACACATCCGAAATACAATTGTGTTCCATCTTCCTTCGGATAGTTCCACGTAAACACACGAAGTTTTCCATCTTGAGAAACAGGCTTGAACATGCGTAAAGCTTCAAACGGATAAACGAAAAAATCTTCTAACGAACACACCGATTCCAACTCGGTAATCATCTTGTTTGACTGCTCAAGTGCATTGCTTTCGTTGCCGTTCGATAAGGAAGTATAACAATCTAAAATACGCTGCTCCGCTTCGTTCGAAGATTGCGCCTTTCCACCCAAATAAAAAGTGGAGAAGACGAATAGAAGAAATGTGGCTTTGTGAAGTGTCATAATTCAGTAACGCAAAGAAAGAGATTTTTGTTTTGTCTTTATTTTTTCTTGTTGAAAATCCACGCGAATTCAACCCCGACATAATAGGCTTGAGTTAACGGCGACTTCGGGAATTTCAAATACACTTCGTCGTTGTTTAAAATCTTCGCGGCATAGCGAAAGCGCTGCGTGTAATATCCCGTGAAGGATGCGCGTGGAGTGACAACCAAGTGTTTTCCGAAAACCAAGGCGCGATAGCCAATCCCTGCTTGAACATAAGGTGCAATGCTCTGATTATTTTTTTGAATAGTCGCAGCGCTGTCGGTCAGTTGAACAGTCATTCGACTCGCATTCACCCCGGCTTCAACAAATAAAAAAAATCGTGTACCAAGCGGACCGGCTGCAACCGGATTGAACCATGCCTTCGGCCCAGAAATAAATTGCAATCCAATTTGAACTTCTTGAACGTCCAAACGAACGGTGTCTTCCGCAAACAATTTGGAAGTTCGCGTTCTGTATGTCCCATGCGGTGCGAGATACAGCGATCGTTTTTTACTTAATGCAATGCTATAACCGATTGAACCGCTATACCCGCGAACAGGATGTTCGAGCGAAATTAAATTGTAGTCATGTCGCGCGTTGAACGAATCAACTGCCGCGGAAATATCTGGAGTATCTTGATAAAAAGCTCCGCCTTCAAAAAGCAATTGCGCATTTAAAGTGAAAGAGAGGAAAATGAAAATTGAAACGAATAGTCCCTTCATGATTGGTTGTTCAGTGCGTCTAATTTAGACCCAAAGGTATAACCTAATGTTGTAGCTCGAAACTTAGCGGCTTCCGCTTTTTCTCCTTCGAACAATTCATTCACAGTAACATGAAAGAGCGAAACCCATTCGTTGAAATCGGCAGAGTTCGCATGAAGATTCACATGTTTATCGAAGACGTTCGTGGTGTAACCAGGTTCATCCAATAAAACAAACGACCAGAAGTGCACCATCTTCGGTTTGTGTGTTTCGAAGTCCAAATGCGCAAAGAAGTGCGCAAGTTTTTCATCTTTTAATACGAGGTCGTAAAACACATCAACGAGGCGAGCTATGTCTTCTTTGGTTTGAATATCTTTTTTCATTATTTCATACTCAATTTTCGAGTATAGCAAATTAACGCACCGTAATAAGGCTCGCGAAAATTCCAATTTCCTGTTAACATTAAAGATAACCCTCCCTTTTTCGAGAGATAGCCCATTTCAATTTGCGCGGGAACACCAATGGTTGCCCCCGCTTTGTATACAAACTGATTAATTACTTGCAACGCGCTGTCGCCGTATAAACGAACCGTTAAGCCCATTCCGGCGCTTGCAGCCAAGAACAAATTATTCCGTCCCCACACTTGTCCCCACAATACACCCACTTCCAGAGATCTGTTTTTTCGGAAGAAAATACTATCATCGGCTCCTTCGATCAATTCTTGAGAGTATGCCGCTCGAAGTGTGGTTGAAACAGTTTCTTCGTAAGTCGATTTAGATGCGAACAACTGATAAGAGAGATTATCAGCATTCGTAGCGCCTATGCCGAAGCTCGTCCAAGAGGTGTTCAACATCGGATTGGTGGTGTATTGCGCTTGGGTATAAACCGAAAGACACACTAAAAAAAGGAGCGGAGCGAGGCGTCTCAATTTCATAGCCGAAAGATAAGTGAAAAGTATCGCCCCGCGCACAGGACGATTTATCTTAGCGCTATGAAAAATTGGATTTCCTTCTTTTTAGTTGCTGGTCTGCTTTCGTCTTGCAGTATTCTGACGAAAAATAAAAAGGTAATAGAATTACCTGGACTGGCTTCACCCATTCATCTTCCAACTACATACGTTCGCATTCCTGTTTCGAATTACATCGTTAACCCGGAAGAGGTGTTGAGCATTTCAACAAGTCCTTTCGACAAGACAAATCTGTCTTCAACGCGTGAGGTGGTTTTTCCTGCGGGAAACTACGAACCCGTTTTCAATTTAAACATTGAAACCAAAAACAGCGAATATGACATTCCAGTTTTCGCTTCAGCGAAAAAATCATACGTCTTTAGTTACATTCCGACTTATCAAAAAGATGTTAATTCTGTTTTTATTGCAGGTGGAATGAACGGTTGGAATAAAAACGCAACGCCTCTGAAACGCAACGATGACGGAACCTACAGCGTGGAGTTATTCCTAGAGCCTGGCTTGTATCCGTATCGCATTTGGGAAAATGGAACCGACGAACTACTCGATTGGAACAACAAGAACAAAATGCCGAACGGCCTTGGCGGAGAAAATAGCTTCATTGAAATTCCTTCCGCACAAAAACCAAGTATGGAAGTCCTTTCGCAAAAAGGCAAGAAAATAATTGTCTATTGCAGCAGCGAACCGAAAGGCGCACAGATCTATTTCGAGAACCAGCGCATTCCCGTATCCATTGTGCATGTGCAAGAGCCATACCTGAGCGAGTGGGAATTGCATTTCAACATTCCAGCGAAAGCTTGGAAAATGAAACGCTCGCACATTCGTGCATACGCGCATGACGGAAACCAACTCTTCAACGATATTCTTGTTCCGTTATCATACGGAAGACCCGTGAAGAAATCCTTCCAACTAAAACGAAAAGATACCCGTGCTACAGTCATGTATTTCGCTATGGTAGACCGTTTCAAAAATGGAAAGAAGGAAAACGATCGTCCAACAAACGACGCGCGCATTAAGCCCATTGCAAACAATTTAGGTGGTGATCTAGTTGGAATTACGCAAGCAATCGAAGACGGTTACTTCAAGAAGTTGGGAACAAATACCATTTGGATTTCACCCATTACAAAAAATGCGGAAGGCGCTTGGGGATTGTGGGATAAAGGTGGAGACACGAGCATGTTCAGCGGATACCATGGGTATTGGCCAGCGTCATTGCGCACGATAGACGATCGTTTCGGGACAGAAGAGGATTTTAAAAATTTATTGAAAGTCGCGCACAAACACAAGATGAATGTGTACCTCGACTATGTTGCGCACCACGTGCATCAAGATCATCCTTTGATTAAAGAACACAAAGACTGGGTAACGTCGTTGTACCTTCCAGATGGAAGTATGAACACCGAGCGTTGGGACGATCAGCGCTTGACCACATGGTTTGACGTTTTCCTTCCAACATGGGATTTCGCGAAACCAGAGGTTATTAGCGCACTAACAGACACTGCCATGTTTTGGGTAACGAATTATGATCTCGATGGATTCAGACACGACGCTACAAAGCACATCCGCACAGAATTTTGGACTACACTAACTTCGAAAGTGAAGGCAAGCGGAAAGAACGTCTTTCAAATTGGAGAAACCTACGGAAGCCCAGAGCTGATTCAATCGTATATCGGAAGTGAGCAAATGGATGCGCAGTTCGATTTCAATTTGTACGACGCGGCGGTAGATGCTTTCGCAAAATCAGAAACCAGTTTCGCGAATTTGGGAAGAGTCATTCAAGAAAGCGCGAAGTATTACGGTTCGCATCACATGATGGGGAACATCACAGGCAATCAAGACCGCGCGCGTTTCATTTCTTATGCAGACGGAAGTGTGAAGTTCGAAGAGAACGCGAAACAAGCCGGATGGTCGCGTAAGATTGAGCACAAAGACAATGTTGGTTATGTTCGTTTGGAACAGCTCACCGCATTCTTGATGAGTGTTCCAGGTATCCCATGCATTTATTACGGAGATGAAATTGGAATGCCGGGTGGAAACGATCCCGATAACAGACGCATGATGCGCTTTGATCAATTAAACAATGAAGAAGCAGCTCTTCGAACTTCAACACAGAAATTGGTGAAGTTGAGAAGAAAGAACTTGCCACTGATTTATGGTGAAACGTATGTATTTCAAGCCGACGAAAAAGCGTTGGTGGTTGCGCGCAAATACCTCGATCAAATTTCCATAGCAGTCTTCGCGAAAGGCGAGGGGAATGTGAACATTACACTTCCGGGTTATTGGAAAGGAAAGGTGAGCACAGACGGATTGGAGATTGTTTCAACCGATGCAGGATCTAATTCTTACACGTTGAAAGTTGGTGGAAAGGGTTACGGTTTCTTCTTTGTGAAATGAACCACATTCTTCCGAATAATAAAATTAGCACGCTGAAAGAGTTTTCTCTTCAGCGAGTGGGAGAGGTCTACGATGCCCGCGAATCAGGGAATATTGTGAATGAACTCTTTCGTCATTATTTCAATTTGTCTTCTGCAGATTTAATTGTGAAGGCAAACGATTCCATTAGCGAATCGCAAATGCTCTTGGTCTACAAAGCCGCAAAGCGCATTGCGAATAAAGAGCCGCTTCAGTATGTTTTAGGCAAAGCCTATTTTTTCGGAATGGACATGCATGTTTCTCCAGCGGTCTTAATCCCTCGTCCAGAAACAGAGGAGTTGGTGCGATGGATGCTAGATACCATAAAACCGAATAATCATTCGGTTTATTCGGTGTTAGACATTGGAACAGGCTCAGGCGCCATAGCCCTCGCCTTGAAAAAAGCACAACCAACTTGGGAAGTTTCAGGATGTGATATTTCGAAGGAGGCTTTGCAAGTGGCTCAAAGAAATTCTACTGAATTTCAGTTGGAAGTAGAGTGGAGGGAAGTGGATATTTTAATGGAAGATTTTCCCGAAGGAAATTGGAACACGATTGTTTCTAACCCTCCCTACATACCCGTTTCAGAAGGAAGTGAAATGCGTCCTTCCGTCGTAGAACACGAACCACACCTCGCGCTCTTCGTTCCTGAAAACGACCCGCTATTGTTTTATAGACGCATTCTAGAACTCGCTAACAATTGCGAATCAGTTCAACAAGTCTTCTTCGAAATACATGAAAATTACTCTCGCGAAACCCTCGCTCGAGGAGAGTCAATGGGCTGGAAAGGCGAGTTGAAAAAAGATCTTCAAGGAAATCCCCGAATGATCTACTTTATAAAGTAATCTTGCGAAGCATCTTTGGCTCCGCCAATCTTTGACTCCGTCAATCTTCACTCCGTGAATCACCCTTCCATCCCGCCTTCGTTCATCTTCATATTCTTACGCTTGAACAACTGAGAATCCATCTTTCCGAATTTCCAAGAAACATTGAAACGGAACATCTGCCAGTCGCGGCGCTTGCAGGTAGTCTGATCGAAGAAAGGCGAAGTACTGTGCACAATGTTCACACGCGTGCGCAAGACATCTTGTGCACTGAATGAAAACACCAAGCTTCTATTTTCTAAAAATTCTTTTCTAACGGAAAGATCTAAACCGTATGTAGGTTCAATGTATCCTTGAACGGTGTTGTTGCTTCCACCCCAACCACCCATTCCCATTCCGCCACCACCACCACCGCCTCCTCCGCGTTCACTGCTACCAACTTCCAACGAACGTTTGCTGCTGTAGTCGAACATGGCTTGAAAAGAAATATTCTTAGGTGCCTTGAAGGTGATGTTACTTTTAATCCAATACGAACTGATATTGTTCTTCAAATTCGGGTCCAAGTTAGTTCCGTCGATGGAGCTGTTGTAAACGTTAATGTTGGTGCTAATATCAATGAACTTATTAATCGAGTTTTTTGAAACGAATTCCAATCCAAGAGCTTGGCTGCTATTTGCATTTTGATACGAAGTCACAACAATTGTATCTCCAACATTAAGTGAACTCGGTTCTCTGTATTGCTGACGAACCGTTATGTTCGTTGTGTATCGGCCATAAGCAGAAACAAGAATGGTGTTTTTCTTGTTCGGAATCCATTGCCAAGAAAGCTCTCCCGATTGCGTGAATTCAGGTTTTAACGCAGGATTTCCGCGCTGGACATTCAACGAGTCGCTATAATCTGTAAAGGGAGAGAGCGTCATGAAACTCGGTCTGTTAATCTTGCGATTCAAGGCGAATTGTATGTCTTGTTTTTCTGTAATAACACGAGTAACAAACAAAGAAGGGAAGAGGGCTAACGGATATTTATACGAGAAGTTACTTCCGTTACTTAAAAGCTCTGCTTTGTAATCGCTGCTCTCTGCGCGCAATCCAGCTTTGATTTTCCAAGTTGGCAAATCCAATGCAACTGTTCCGTATGCTGCGTATACCTGATCGAGGTAGTGGTAATTCACTTGAAGTGAAGTTATGTCCGTCCAAATGCTATCGATTAATTCTTGGTTTCTATATTCTGTGGTAAAGTCCCGCACAGATGCACGAGTTCCCGCCTCAATACGGAAGTGATCCGTGACTTTCGATTCGAAATCTATTTGGGAAGTAACTAAAAACTGAGACACATCTCCGTGCTGCATCAAGTAGGTAGCATTTGCGTCGTTGTAGATATTGGTGTAATCGCCATCGAAAACACTTTTAATTCTGTTGAAGTTAATGTCGGCATTCAACTCGGTTCCTTCTTTGGTAAACAAATGCTTATACAAAGCGCTTCCCCCAAGATTCTGAAACGCACGCTTAGTCAGACTTTCACGATCGTAGTAACCTGTTCCGCCATCAAGGGTATCTGCGGTCACATTCAATGTATCGAAAGGTGCAAACGACCCTTTCATAATGTTCGCTGAAAAAGTCATGGTGTTTCTATTGTCAATGAGCCAGTCAAAACCTCCGCGACCATTCAACATAAAACCATCATTCATACTGTACTGGTCTTGAAAGAGAGAAAAGGCAGGAGTATCATTTTCGCGCTCCGTGGTTCCAATGCTTATGCTTCGGCGTTGATTGTAATTCGCATTGGCGAAGAAATTTATTTTACCTTGACGAATGTTGAAGTCCATTCCCGAATTCACTCTTCCGCGTTTGTCAACACCTGTCCGAACGCTTCCATTGTAGCCTGAGCTTCTGTTGTGCTTCATGACAATGTTCACGATGCCACCGCCGCCGCCGCTGGCGTCGTACTTCGCAGAAGGATTCGTAATTAATTCAACACGTTGAATAGCATCTGCAGGAATTTGATCGATTGTCAAAGTGGTTGGTCTTCCGTCTACAAAAATTTGTGGAGCAGCATTTCGAAGCTGCACATTTCCATCTGTATCGACTTGAAGAGAAGGAATGTTTCTCAACACATCTTCCGCTGTACCACCTGAATTCATTGAGTTCTTGTCAACATCGTAAATGCGCTTGTCGAATTCCAATCGCGGTCCACCACCGTCAATGGTTACGGTATTCAATTGTCCTGTGAAGGTGAGTTTCAGATTTCCTAAATCTTTTTCAATCAAACCCATAGGACTTCCCGAAAGCTTTAAGCTGAAAACAAAATATGCCGCATCAACTTCCGCCAATGAAAAGCGAAGCGTTAATTTTTCACCAACCGGTAAATCTTCAATCGTGAATTCCCCGTTGGCCTGCGAGAGCGCTCCGCCTAAAACGAGTGGATTCTTTTCCTTCACGACTAGACTGTCTTCTTTATAGATACGCAAGACCACAAATTCAAGCGGTTTATTTGTTCTTGCATCGAAAAGTTTTCCGTAAACTCGTCCTTTAGGCGCTGGTCTCCCGGGTTGTCCTGCTCCACTTCCTCCACTTCCTCCACTTCCTCCGGTTCCTCCTGGTCTTCCTGCGTTTTGCGGTTGTGCGAATGCGGTAATTGCGAAAAGCACAGTGCAAACGGTGAGTAGGATAAATTTACCTTTAGGAAAATTTTTATTTAGTTGAAATGTCATGCGTTTAGAACAGAAATAAGTGCAAAAAGTTTAATGGCGCAAAGTTAACCAAAGCATGGGCTGTATGGCTTAAATTTGCTCTTATATGAAACCCATTCCTTTTTCTCCGCCTCGTATCGATGAAAAGACAATCGAAGCGGTAACGGCAGTGCTTCGTTCAGGTTGGATAACCACGGGTCCGCAGACTCGTGCTTTTGAAAACGATATTAAAGAGTATTGCGATTCAGGTCCAGTGTTGTGTTTGAACTCGTGGACCAACGCTGTTGAAATGGTTTTGTATTGGTTCGGAATTGGTCCGGGAGATGAAGTAATTGTCCCCGCTTACACATACGCTGCTACTGCAAATGTAGTTGTGCATTTAGGAGCAACCCCTGTAATGGTCGATTGCGCGCCGAATTCAGCGCATATGGATATAGAAAAAGTAGCTGCGGCAATGACGGAAAGAACGAAAGCTATTATGCCCGTAGATGTTGGCGGATTGCCTGTCGATTACGACGCATACATGGAATTATCCAAAAGCTTTTCAATGCGATTTGAATGGAAAGCGAAGAGCAAGCCGCAAGAGAAATTCGGTCGTCCACTTGTTGTATCAGATGCAGCCCATTCGTTCGGCTCGTTTTACAAGGGAAAGCGTATCGGCAATCAAACCGATGTCGTCGGATTCTCTTTTCACGCCGTGAAAAATTTAACCACCGCAGAAGGTGGAGCCATTGCGTTGAATTTTCAAAATGAAATTATTTCGGAGAGAATTCGTCAAGAGATTTATGTAAAGTCGCTTCACGGACAATCGAAAGATGCGATGTCGAAAATGCAGCCGGGCAACTGGAGATATGATATCGTTGAAGCCGGTTACAAATGCAACATGACAGACATTCACGCTTCAATCGGTAGAGTTGAGTTGGAGCGCTTTCAAGAAAGTTTAGACAGAAGAAAAGAGATTTGCGAAATCTACAATCGTGTTCTTTCAACCAATAAAAAATGCATTCTTCCAACGTTTAAGACAGCGTGGTCGGATTCGAACTGCCACTTGTATATGCTTCGTTTAAACAAGTTCACTGAAGATCAGCGCGACGCGGTAATTCGTGAGGTCGCAGCCCAGGGAATTTCATTGAATGTGCATTTTCAGCCCTTACCCTTGTTCACGTTTTACAAGAGTGAAGGCTATGACATTCACGATTTTCCGAATGCGTTTAGTTTCTACAAAAACGAAATCTCACTTCCTGTTTATTACGATTTATCGAATGAAGATGCAGAGCGCGTCGCGAACGCAATTCTGAAGGCGATTAAATAAACGGAATGAAAAGATTCTTCGATGTTCTATTTTCTGCAGTGCTTGTTATAGTGTTACTGCCCTTGGGAATAGTCGTGTCGATTTTGATTGTGCTCGACGATTTCGGTTCTCCTTTTTTCGTGCAACAACGTGTGGGTTTGAATGGAAAAAATTTCGGATTGTTGAAGTTTCGCTCCATGCGAAAAAATGCTGAATCAAAAGGACAATTAACGGTTGGAATGAAAGACAATCGCATTACTCGAAGCGGTTACTTTATTCGGAAGTACAAAATCGACGAACTGCCGCAATTGGTAAATGTTTTTCTGGGTGAAATGAGTGTCGTAGGTCCTCGTCCTGAAGTTCCCAAATACGTTTTGTTGTACAACGAAGAACAACAAAACGTCCTCAGCATCAAACCTGGAATAACCGACTTCGCAAGCATCGAATACGTTCGTGAAAACGAACTCCTCAGCGCCTCTTCAAATCCCGAGAAAACGTACATCGAAGAGATCATGCCCGCCAAACTCGCACTCAATCTTAAATACGTCCGAGAGCAAAGTTTTTTAACGGATATGAAGATCATCCTTCAAACTGTAAAAGCGATTCTTTAATTCTCCTCTCGCCCAGCGTCATCCGCTCCGCGGTCATCACCGAAGGTGTCATCACAACGTGTTGTGTCATCCGCTCCGCGGTCATCACACGAAGTGTGTCATCACACGAAGTGTGTCATCACAACGAAGTTGTGTCATCCATGGACTTTAAAATAATGGCAATACCTTCTTGAGCTTCCTCCATGGTAATCGTCAACGGCGGAGCAATACGGAAACTCCAAGGGCAAGATAAAAACCAGAAGCTGAGTAATCCTTGACGAAGATTTTCTTCCACCACCTGCTGAACCACTTCAGCACTCTCCATGTCAATGGCGAAGAACAATCCTTTTCTTCGAATTTCGATAACGTTTGGATGAGCGCTTAATTTCTCTTCAATGAATTGTCCAATCGTCTCTGCGTGATTCAACAATTCTCCATCGTTTATTTGCTCCAAGAATGCATGCGCTGCTGCGCAAGCAACGGGGTGTCCAGCGAATGTGCTTATGTGTCCGAGAAATGGATTGTGCGAAAGCTCGCGCATATTTTCTTGCGAGGAAACCAAGCAACCGATGGGCATTCCTCCGCCTAATGCTTTGCCCAACGTTATCACGTGAGGAACCACGCCGAAGTGTTCGAACGCGAACACCTTCCCGGTGCGTCCCATGCCGCATTGAATTTCATCGAACACTAACAGTGCACCTACTTCTTCGCATTTGTTTTTCAAAGCTTGTAAATACAAATCATTCGGAATACGAATGCCCGCATCGCCTTGAATGGTCTCAAGAAAAACACCGGCCGTTTTTTCAGTAATGAAATCGAGATCTTCCCAGTTGTTCAATCGAATGAAGTTCACACCGGGCATAAGCGGACGAAAGCTCCGCTTCTTCACTTCATTCGCACTAATGGCCATGGCGCCCGTGCTACTTCCGTGATAGGATCCCGCGAACGCAACAATTTCCTTTCTTCCAGTAACACGCTTCACCAACTTTATGGCCGCCTCAATTGCTTCCGTTCCGCTATTCACGAAGTAGCAACATTTCAATTCTGCTGGAAGTAATTTCAGTAAACTCTTCGCCGCATTGTCTTGTGCTTCCTGTATGAATTCACCGTACACCATTGTGTGCAAGTGCTTGTCTACCTGTGCATGAATAGCCTCACGAATGCGCTTATTTCCATGCCCGAGATTACTCACCCCAACACCACTCACGAAATCCATAATCCGCGAACCATCTTTTTTATAAACATACAACCCCTCGGCACGCTCCACCTCAATCCCCAACGGAAACGGCGTCGTCTGCGCTAACCCCTTCTCAAAAAATATGTTCGATTCACTCATAGTTAATTATCATTCGCCGCAGGCATTCGTTGCCACGCAACATTCGTGCTTGCACATTCGTGGCTTTGCCACATTCGTTGTTATTCAACAATCAGTTCGTCAAGGAAAATCCAAGGCTTCCCACCAACCCCCAAATGCCATTCAGGAATTTTATCGAAAGCCGGAACTGCAACACACTTCACATACTTCACTGCGCTAATATCTCCTTTGTAATTCTTATCGAAGATCGCAATGTATTCATGCATCTGTGCGCCTTCCAAGCGCTGTTGAGCAGTGAAGTCTTCCGAATAAACTTCATCATAGCTTTTCCCATCTTTGCTCACAAAGAATTTCACGTTAGACGGAAACCATATCCACGGACGAATATCTTGATAAGCAGAAAGCGATATCTTTTTAATGTTCGTCGGATTCTTTAACTCAATCACACATTCCATTTTGCCATTGTATCCCTGCCATACACCTGTTCTGAAATCGAGCTTTCCACGAATTCCATCAATCAACGCATCATTTCCACCAGCAGTGTATTGCGCGTCGTAGTTGCCCACTTCCTTCATCACCAAATTTCCTGAACGCTTGTAGAACGTTGCTTCAATCCATGGACTGTCAATCTCTTGGTCCGAACCAGCCAATCCTTTTACAAGTATGGTGCATGTTTTTGTAATCTTGAATGGCTCGGAATAGAAGAATCCTTTTTTCTTGATGCCTCCTTCTTCCATTATTTCAACTTTAATTTTTGAAGCACTATTCAAGCATGAAATAGAAATCATTTGCTCGCCCACGAAAGCGCGGTTCGGAGCTGTGATGATTGGCGCAGGGACAATCTTTTTTTCATTGTAAATGCCAAGTGGAAAGGGAGATGGATAGCCTTGACTTCGAGTGTCAAATTCCGACATGGGTTCATAATCCAGCCACCATCCGGTGTTGTCGCCCGGACAAATTGGATACGTATTCCATGCGCTCACAACATACCATGCCGACATCTGTCCGCAGTCTTCGTTTCCGCAAAGCCCATCTGGAGTAGGAGAGTAGAGCGTCTTCATAATGCTGTCGCGATACATGTGCACTTTGTCTCTGTTCACGTACGCATACAAATAAGCCATGTGATGACTCGGTTCGT
>JBIKZA010000069.1:0-10601 GCA_044354975.1 Flavobacteriales bacterium | reverse complement strand
TTTGAAGTGACCAGGTGTACCCGTCTATTTGCGCATAAAACTCATTTCCATAAACGTTTCCGATCCAGGCTTGATTGGGGTCTTCGGAATAAAAGATGCGTTCACCGTATCGATTGTAAATTCCAAATTCATATTGAATTTCATTCAAATTAAATCCAGATAAGACCGGAAAGAACACGTCGTTTAGTCCGTCATCATTGGGAGAAAATGAGTTCGGGACAAAAACCATTTCTTCCCGATTGACAAAAATGGTGTAACACGTAGAGTCTGCACATCCGTATTGATTGCTCACTTCCAAGCATGCTTCAAACGAACTTCCTATCGTTTCCGAAAAAGTATATTGCGCATCTGCATTGAATGAACTCTCTCCATTGATGTTCCATTCACTGGTTGTATTGCCCAATGATGTATTTACGAAATCGACAATCGGAGAATTTATTGAAGGCGTTATTGGACTCCATTGAAAAGATGCTTCTGGAAATAAATCGACACAAACAAGATCTGTAATCGAAATAGTATTAGCACAACCGTTTCCATCAGTTGATTGCAGTCCGACTGTAAAGCAACCTGCTGTAAGAAAATTATAATTGAAACTTCCGCATCCACTTCCCACATTCAATCCATCGATTGTCCAGATGCAATTGGTTAATGCTGAAGCAGAGCTTGAATTGAACTGCACATTCAACGGAGCACAACCCGTTGTGACAGAAGAAGA
Source organism: Flavobacteriales bacterium (assembly GCA_044354975.1). GTDB lineage: Bacteria > Bacteroidota > Bacteroidia > Flavobacteriales_D > Sanyastnellaceae > CAIZGX01. Next base: position 9,886 of record JBIKZA010000069.1, on the reverse strand, counting down.
GAAATTAAATTGCGGAAGAGGGACAACCTGAACAGTTATTTCATCGGTATCTCCGCAACTTCCCGCAAACGTATATATCGCTTGAAAACTACCTACACCTAAAGCTGTTGGATTAACGCTTCCGCTTGAATTCACTGCATTTCCACTCCAAGTTCCTCCTGCCGTTAGGGTTTGCAATTGAACAGGACTTCCATTGACACACAATGCATTTACGGGTGTTATGGTAGCGTTCAGCGCGGAAGTCACTTGAACATTAATAGTAGACGGCGAAGTGCAATAAGCATCGCTATCGAAGGTGATTGCAGAACTTAATGCACCTGCTGCGCTTGGAAGAAAAGCCCCGGTATTCACATTTGTAATTCCATTTCCGCTCCAAATTCCGGGTTCATTAGGTGAATTCAAATCGACCAATGCATCTGAAATGCAAAAAGGCCCGGCAGGATCTATTGTTGAAGGAATGGCTGCATCGACAATTACATCGGTTGAATAAGTTGAGACACAATTTCCCAATGCGACATTGCATATGTATGTCCCACTGGACAAAGGGGTCGCGGCGTTTATAGTCGGATTTTGATTCAAGGAAGAAAAGACATTCGGACCGCTCCATAAATAGTTTGCTCCTGCAACAGGAGCTGCGGTTAGATTCAGAACGCTTCCTTCACACAAAGGCGAATTCGAATTCACCGCAGAAGAAGGGTATTCAGAAACGACGATTGTAACACTTGCAGTTTGCGAACATCCATTAATGGAAGAGTTTCCAAAGTAGGTTGTGGTTATTGTGGGAGTTGCAATAACCGTTGAACCTATTGTCGTATTCAAAGAAAGATCAGCGTTCCAAACGTAATTGGAACTTCCACTTGCTACGATTGTCGTTGACTCTCCAACACAAATGGAACTTGAAGTGGGAGTTAATACCAAAACAGGATCTGTAGGAGAAGCCACAATGGTGTATGTAAACAACTGCGGAGTTTCGCACTGTCCCTGATCTGTAACGGCAACTGTATAATTTCCTGGTTGAAGATTTCCAATACTCGGAGTGGTATTCGTGGTGCCCAACCACTCGTAAATAAATGGACCTACTCCACCGGAAACAAAAACATCAATGGAGGCAATGGTTCCGCAGGAAGGCTGAACAATTGTTGGCGTTGAAGTTATTGGAATGAAGGGCGCGTTCGAAGTTCCAGGTGTTGGAACGGTCGCTCCGGTAAGCCACACATCAGTCCCGTCGCATTCTCTGTATATCGACTCTCCGTCGTTGTTCGATTGTCCGCTCACAGAAGCAAGCGCAGGGTCGCTGGCCGAAAGATTAATGGTTACATCTGGACAGCCAACTGTATTGACTGTTGTGAAAGAAGGCGTTTGCGCGAATTGTCCACCACCCCAATATAGACCATCCTGAATAACACCACTCTCATTGGTAAAAACCAATTGCTCGGAAGTGTTGGTGAAAATTCCGACTTGTGACGTTGGACCTGAGGTGCATCCGCACAAGCCTAAATCGAGATTCAATGAAACTCCTGAATTGGCAGATCCAACGACAAAATAGCTGTAAGGCTGAATAATGGTTCCTGCTGGAAAGGTCACACCAAAATCTCCATCTGTTAAAACAAAGCAGGAAATATCTTGAGGCGTATTGCATGTGTTGTAAAGCTCCACCCACTCTGCTGTGCTTGGCATGCATCCACCGTCGCATCCTCCGGCGGCATTTGCCATAACCTCGTTAATAACAATGCATTGGGCGTTCGCTGAAAGCGCTAAAATAATAAGCACTAAAAGCGAACCTATTTTTTTTCCCAAACTGTTTCCCATTGACATATAATCCGTCAGCAAAAGTACGCCTGAATTGAGGTTCAACAGGTATTAATGAATCATTAAGAAATACATCTACTGAACACTCCAGGTCTGCCTTGATTAGCGAATAACCGTGACATGTCCGGTCTGTTCGAATGGCTCTTGACCATTGTTCGGTAAGATTTTAACGAGCCAAGAATACACCGCGTCAATGGCGAAATATTCACCACCGTCTACTTCTCCGTACCAACCTTCATTGATGTCGTTTGTTTCGAAAAGCACATCTCCCCAACGGTTGAATATTTTGAATTCATAAGTCTGAATCAAAGACTCTCCGCGAATGGATGGTTTGAATAATTCGTTTCTTCCATCTGTATTTGGAGTGAAACAGTTCGGAACGAAAATATTAAACTGATCGTTCACAACCACAGTACCACAGCTTAAATCGGTGCAACCGTCTGCGTTGGTTACCAAAAGGCAAACGTTGTATTCGCCTGGAGCTTCATTAGGAAATGTGAAAACAGGGTCTGAAGCATTCAAATAATACATATCCATAATGGTCCAATCGTATGACACGGCACCCAAGGAATAATTGATGAATTGAACGGTGGTGTTTCCAACATTCGGAGCAATGGGCGACCAACTAAAACTAGATACGGGCTGCTGCGAAACACATATGTAATCTGCTATTGACGAATTGCTACTGCAGCCGTTTCCATCGGTTGTAGTCAACATAATGTCATAACATCCTTGTGAATTGAAGGTGTAATTCAACGAAGCGCAGTTGTTTCCACTAGGAACTCCGTCTACCCACCACGTGCATCCATTTCCCACCGGGACACTTGTATTTGTTAGATTCACAGTAAGTGGTGCACATCCCGAGGTGACATTTGCCGTGAACGAAACAACAGGCAATGGATTCACCGTAATGGTTTGTGTATCGGTGTCTCCACAGTTTCCAGCTATCGTGTATGTAATAGTAGTTGTTCCAACACCTGCTGTACTCGGATCGAAAGCTCCAGTTACCGGATTTGTAATACCAATTCCACTCCAAGTTCCACCTGGATTGGCAGCAGTTAAAGTAACTGAATTCGCGTCGTAACAAAGTGAACCTGGATTCACAATTGTTGCATCCTGAGGACCATAGACCGTAATGTTCAAGGTTCCTACCAAGGCACAACCCGATGGGGTGTAGGTAATAATTTCCGTCCCTACACCAGCAGTTGTGGGATTGAACAAACCTGTTGCGGAAACACCCACACCAGACCATGTTCCTCCTGCAGGGGTGGCATTCAATTGCACTGGAGCATCGGAAACGCACAATGGATTCTGATTGGTAATGGTTGGAATAGCCGGACCAACAAAAGGAGCCGATGTATATAAGTATGGACAGCCGTATTGATCTTCAATTGTAAAAGTTACAACATCTCCGTCTAACAAACCGCCGACAACGATGTTACCGTTATTTGGGGCTGTGGCATCCAGAATAAATGCATTTGCTGGAAATAAATTGGTTGCTGTAAATTGGGTGCCCAATAGTTCTGGAGCACCACCCGAAAATCCAACGGTTAGTGTTTGTCCAACACAGTTCTGCGTTGAAGTTCCTTCAATAATTTCAGGCAAATAGGTATAGGTATATGTCGGACCAAGATCATAGCACATACCATCAAAATTGGTAAATGAGTATGTCCCAGTTGTGGCATCATACATCGTTATCGGAGTGAAATAAACCGTATTGTTAGTGAAGGTGCCTGCAGGGAATTGCGCAATGAAACTTCCATCATTTAAATCTGAAATGTCTTCCGCAGAAAGTGTTCCAACCAGGCATGGGTCCGTTTCAACGGATCCTCCTTGTCCTACCGTTGGCGGACAAGAATAAACCAAATACCAAATAGCAGGATTGTAAAGGGTATCGTCGTCGAAAACATTCGTAGCGAACAAATAATCGTTATTTGACACAATCGAAAACTGATCGTTGTAGCACAAATAGCTTGGAGTATTGGTATCACCATTTGTAGTTGTGACAAAAGTTCCTGCATTCACTGCACAAACACAGGGGTCGGGAGCAACGTATGTAACCGTATTGGTGCATGCAGGAGCTGCCGAAAAATAGGCAGTAACATCGCAGGCAGAACCATCAGATGTAATATCTAAAATTGAATAATTCAAAGGCGAAACAAATGGTGCGTTAAAAACTGCTTGTTGCCCATTGCAAGTTTCAATAATCAATTGTCCTGTTGCAGGAGCGTTCGAAAATTCAATATAACCGGTAATGTCATATGCATTATTTGCAAAATCACAAGCACCGATGTCGGCCTGCAGATAATCCATATTGCACAAATTAACGACGCATGGCGCGGGAGCGTTGTAATTCACTGTCCCCGTGCACGTGGCATCAGCAGAGAATGTTGCAATGATGTTACAAGAGGAACCGTTGGCGCTTAGATTAGAAAATGTATACGGTATACTCGAAGCAAACGGCGGGTTCATGACAATAGGAGCGCCGCCACATGAATTCGTTATGGTTAATGTCCCTGTTGAAGGAGGATCGGTAACTGTTATGGTTCCACTTACACTGTATTGTTGCGTTGCTTGGACGCAAGCTGTTGGATTTGCCGTTATGCCATTGAACGTGCAAAGAATTGCGCAGTTCGTTGCGCCACCGCCGCCTGTTTGGGTTGCAATAATATCAGTAGGCACATCAGAAAAGTTCGTGATCAAGAACATATACCACTGTCCAACTATAGCCCCTGTTATGTCAACATACTCTGTCGCATCAGTAGCATAACTACAGTCTTCAATCCCTGCTGTTCCATTGAATATAGCAGTACACATCGAAGCTTGATTTGCGAATGGTCCCCATAAAATAAAATCGACATCCACCAAATTGGTGTTCGTCAACGTAATATTAATGTTACCAGATTGAGAGATATTCAAGTAGTACCAGGCTGGATTCGGAGTAGTAAATAAACAATCATAATCGGGCCCAAAAGGGGCATCCCCGTTTCCAGTTTCTGCAGGAAAAGTTACTCCAGTGGAGGTGCAGAAAGGCGCAGCGACAGCACAATCAGATTGTGCAATTAGATAACTTGTAGAGAAACAAAAAATTAATGTCGCTAGTATTGTTCTTTTCAAGGCTTTGATTTTGTTGGTCAGTTGTAAGACAGCAGTTGCATACAATAAGTTGCTTTTGCTATCTTTAAAGGTTCAGCAATGTACTAATTTCTTTGCATACCATAAACCGAAATTGCTCAAAAAAAACAGCACCCGATGAGTGCTGTTCAATATATCCAATGAAGAATGATTAATCTACCTTCTCAACTTTTATCAATTCAACTTCGAAAACCAAAGTTGAAAAAGCTTCAATCTTTCCTTGTGCTCTAGAGCCGTAAGCCAATCCCTGCGGAATGTAGAACGTAAACTTCGAGCCTTCGTTCATCAATTGAAGTCCTTCTGTCCAACCGGGAATAACCTGATTCAAACCAAAAGTTGCTGGTTTACCTCGGTCTACCGAACTGTCGAAAACAACGCCATCTATGGTAGTTCCATGGTAGTGCACCGTAACCTTATCGTTCTTGTCCGGCATTACACCTTGACCTTCAACATTCGATTTGTATTGCAATCCAGAAGAAGTGGACTTAACGCCTTCCCTCTTTCCATTCGCAACAAGATAATCCTCGCCTCGCTTTTTATTCATATCGTTTTTCTTCTGTGAATTTTTGCGAACTTCAGCATTGATAATTCCTGTAGCCTTGTCTTTGTCTAATTTAGACTTACCTGCCTTGCTATCAATCATGGCTTGCATGATTAGCTCATCGGTTAAGTTTTCAAATCCAGCGCTCTTGGCATTCTCAATAACGGAAAGACCGAATGCATAGGATAAACTGTCTTCATGTGTTAACATAACCTTAGTTGCAGACTTCTTATTCTTCTTTTGCGCGATAGCTGAAGTGCAAACAACCAATAGCGCGACAAACGTAACAATTCGTTTCATAAAGCTTAGTTTGTTGGTTTGATTTCTATAATTTCCATCTCGAAAATCAATGTTGCAAACGGAGGAATAACTCCACCGGCACCTTGCTCACCGTATGCCAAGTTTTGTGGGATAAACAACTCGTATTTTCCACCTGCCTTCATCAACTTCAACCCTTCTCCCCATCCTTGAATGACTTGTCCTGCCGTGATAGTGATGGGTTCGTTTCTCTCGTAAGAACTATCGAAAACTTTTCCATCAACTAAAGAACCTTTGTAGTTCACCACAATTGTATCGTTGTCATCTGGAGATAACCCAATTCCTTCACGAATAACTTTGTATTGCAATCCAGACTCAGTAGTTATAACTCCTAGCTTCTGTCCGTTCTCTTTTAAAAATGTTGTTTCCTGTTCCATTGTTTTTGCTGCTTTTTCTGATTCTCTTCTTGCTAATATTCCTTGAATGTATGGATCAACCATTTCATTTGGAAGTTGATTCGACTTGTTCGCGTGATCCAATACCGCTTGTCCCATGATGCTCTCATTCAAACCTTCAATGCCGCTGGAAGCAATATTGTTTGCTATGCTTACACCAATGGCGTATGACAAACTATCGTTTTCATTTTTTAAAACAACCGTAGATTTTTTCGGCTCGTCCTTCGGTTTTTTCTTTTTATCTCCTTGATCCATTGCGTTCGAACTCAATACCAATAAGCTCGCTCCAAGAAGTACAATATGTTTACTTTTCATTGAAATTTATTTTGGATTGCAAGTTAATCAGATTATTTATTCATTCGGCTTATTTTTGAAAAATGAAGGTTTTCAGAATACTCATTCTTTTTGGAATAATTATCCTTGTTCCAAAGTCAGCTCATTGTCAAAATGATATGTACGGAGGAATTACGTTTGAAAATTTGACTTACAACAAATCGAGTGTATACTCTATTGGAACCGATTTCTATGCGCCATTCAAAGATCGGTTTACCCTGAATTACAGCTTTAAATTAGGTTTGAGCAAAGACCATAGTTTCGTATTTCACTCATCCGTTTCAACTTTATTGGGAACTTATCTTTTAGCATTGAATGGCAATTACCCCGGTATTGCAACCCTCGGACTCCTTTGCCTTGCCATACCCGAAGGAGTTGGAATGTATATGGGTCCCGACGGACAAGCGCTTCACCTATCTGTGAATCCTTTGGGAATGGACTACTTCTCTGCGGGAGATTTCACCCAAGAATATGTAGGCATGAGTTGCAGCGCAGTTGCACGTGTTCATTACAAGTTGAAATCACACGTCCCTTCTTACATCACGCCCATGGTTGGACTTTATTATCGCTACAAGCAAACAAGCCTCAACGAACAATATGGAATTCGGATAGGAGTTTCATTTGGACTCGCTTCCAGAAATGTAGATTCAGGAACTAGCATTCAAGAACTCTTTCGATGAAAAAACTTTTCTTGACTTTTATTTTTCTGATCAATCTGATCGTTTGCATGAAAGCTCAAACCGACACGCTATTCATTCAAAACTGGGAAAATGGTCATGCTATTTATATACTGCCTCCAGGGAAATTTCAGAAGCCGCCGGTTTGGACTTCTTCAGACAGTATTTACTATCCTCCCGTTCCTTTCTTCCGAAATTTTAAATTCGATTTGAAAGAAACATACATACCGCTAACGGTATACAAAGGCGAATTGGTTTATTACGATCCGTGCGATGGGATTTTTGAATCGGCATGGGTATTCAACGATTCTGCATTTGTGCATTTGTATTATGATGGTCCAGAAGGCTCGCCGATTGCGGCTATCGAGCACGAGTATGAAAACGAAATTCAATTTCGAATTCTTCAATTCAATTATGAAGACATCGAAAAATCGTTGGAATATTACTTAACGGTAACAACGGTGAACAAAGAAAAGGGCATCTTCCTTTTCACTTTCGAAAGTCCTTACGATGCTGAATCGAAGTATTCTTTTCCCGTTGTTGAAAGAAGTAAACTTCACCTTTTCCCAACTTTGGTTTGCGATTGTCGTCTAGACAAGTATGCCGAATTCCAATGGGAATTAGAACCTTTTACTCCTGATTTATTCAAATAAAAAAAAGCTCGCCGTTGCGAGCTTTCTTCGTTGTATACCTCTACTTAACCAAAACCACTTGCTAGAAGTTCATCTTTATGCCAAATGCATTTGAATAAATCTCAGGTCCTTTTCCGTCTGAAAATTTCGGGAGTAAACCAGACTCTATAAAAAATGAAAGACTACTTGTAAATCCAGCCTCTATATATAAATTCAACATATACTCATTCACCCCGAAATCACCTGCAACTCTTTGTTTGCGCTTATCACCATTTTCCTTCCATTTATACAAAGCATTTGAAGTCATAAGGTACCCTCCTATTACACCAAACGAAACATGAAAAATGTTTCGCTCTTGATTCATCCAAAGATCTTCTCTGTCTTGTTCAGTCACTTTAGCGTTGTATTGAAAGACTAATGGTACAGTGAGGTAAGCTGAATTCAAGGTTGCCAAATCACTCACAGGAAAACTTCCAGTTTGAAATCCAAATGTATCAACCTCTGCTAATCTTAAATTTCTATTTAAAGCAATCGTTTCCCAAGAAAAACCGAGGCCAGTTCCTAAACGAAATCTATCCTTTACTAACTCAAACGAAGTGTTAATGATTCCCATTCCAATACTACCACTTGAATTTCTTTTTCCTTGATTTTGCAACCATTCAGGTTCGTATGAATTCTGATCCGCATCCATAAAAGTTAAAAATCCGAAACGGATTCCTCCAAAGCCATACCAAGGAAAATCTTCTATCGGAAGTGATTTACACTTTTTATCTGTTGTTGTTAGCCTCGAAGTTGAATCTGGATAAATATCAATTTTCATATCACCCACCCGAATGTGCAAGGTATCGCTCTGATTTCCTTTAATCGTAGTATCCTTCACCGCACTCCCTTCAACTACTATTTTCAATTGTTTCGAAGATCGCTCTTCCTTTTGAGCCGCCATCGTTACAGTGGTAACTACAAATATTAAAACTAAAAATTTTGCTTTCATATAATTAAATTTAACTTCAAATAATTCTTACCTTCAATAAAATCGTCGAAGACATTCGTTGCATGCAACATTCGTCCTTCGGACATTCTTTTCGCATTAGAAACCCACCCTTCTCCCCTTCCACTCAATTACCATTCTGTCTTCATGTTCTTCTCTATTCCTCGACCTTGCGGCTCTGAACAACTGCCTCACCTTTCGAATTTTCTGAACACGTTCATCTATTTCCTGCGCAATGAATTCCCTGACGGTTATGTATTCCGCTGACTGTTCTTGCGATTTCGTTTGTTGAAGACTCGAATCTATTTTGGCGACAAGCAGTGAATCTTGATTGACTTCTATTGGAATACTGTTTAGTGAATCAACTACCTGAATGTAGACAAGGGAGCTCCATGGCATCATGCCATTGGGGAAACCGTATCCATTGGCAGGGCTCCACATATCAGGAAAACTCGAACCTCCGCAATAATGTTCAAAATTGAAATCATTCCAAGGTATAAGCCATTCGCTACTTATTAAATAAATCGTATCTCGTTGATCTACCTTTTTCTCAATATTTATTTCTGGACGTTGATAAACATATTCAACCGGGGCAGCCTCTTGAGGTATGACAATGAATGTTCGAAGCACCAACGCCGCAATCCATGCCGCCGCCATGCCGCTTATCCAGAAATAAACGCTTCGATTATCCTCTTCCTTCTTTAATCCCTTTTTCCGACTTTCATTCAATTGAACAAAGGAAATTTCTTTTTGAAAATGACTCTTAATTTCCTCATCGGAAATAGCATAGCGCTTCAAAGAATCCTTGTTGTCGAACGAAACTTCCGTTCGTTCAACTTTCGGAAACTCATCTTCTATATGTTCATTCCATTCGTTCATGATGTCCAATGAAGGGTTATAAATTCTTTTAACTGTTTTCTTGCACGATGCAAACTCACTTTCACCATAGATTCTGAAAGCTCGGTGATTTCACCGATTTCAGCATATGAGTAATCTTCGTAATCTCTCGACAGAATCAATTGCTTTTGTTGAAGTGACAACTGCTCCAATCCTTCGTT
>JBIKZA010000100.1:0-3563 GCA_044354975.1 Flavobacteriales bacterium | reverse complement strand
ATCGGTTGGCATTTCAAATTCCTCTGAAAAGTCTTGATCCAATTCAGTTCGAGTCTTTTCCAATAATAAATGTTGTGAAAGAGTCATGGCAAACAACGGAATGCTCTTTCTGTAAAAATTTCTATTCTCCGCATCGTTAAACGGAAGTATACCATTCATCTTCGATGCGAGGTTTCTGCTGCTGTTGGTTAAACTGCCCCAGAGTTTTCTTCCTTCCCACCAACGATCGTAAGCCGTGTTGGTGCGGAACACCAGCAACAAACTCATAACGGTTCCAAGAATGGTATGCAGCACAGTGAGTTTGGAAATCTCACTGTTTGAATCAATGTGCCAATATTCCCTTTCCACAAAACGAACGCCGTAGGCGTATAGCCCAAGCGCAATCATAAGAACACCCAATTGTCTGAAGGTGTCTGATTTGTGAAAGCTGAATAAAAAATGCACCCAATCGGATGGTTTGTAACTGATCATTGAATGTTCTGAATTAATTCTTTCCATGCCGCCACACTGGCTTTCATAGAATATTTGTTTTGAAATTTATGTTGAAGGTCAACCGCCCACTTCGCACGAAGGGTGTCGTATTGTATTACATTGAAGAGCGTTGAAGAAAGGTCTTCCGGATTCTTTGCTTGGAAAAGATAAGTTTCATTCCCCAATATTTCTGCTGTGCCCGCCGTATTGCTTCCAATTATAGGAACGCCGCTTGCCATAGCTTCAATGGTAACGGTTCCAAATGTTTCCTCCCAACTGGGTACAATAACCAAATCAAACGCACCGTAAAGTTTTTGAATTTCAGATTGATGAGGAAGGAAGGATATTTTATCTTGAAGATGATTGTACTCGATCACATTATTCAATTTCTGAACGTAATCGTCTGCTTCATTTTTTGTTTTGTCGCCAATGAAAACAACATGAATGTTTTGCTCAGTTTCCTTCAACAATGAAAGTGCTTGAATGACTTCAAGCTGACCTTTCTTTTCATCTAACCTTCCAACTACACCAATAAGAAATTTGGCGGAAGGTAAATTCAAAAACTGGCGCGCTTCCTCTTTGGAATGAATGGAAGTGCTGTCAATGTTGGTTCCTAGCGGTATAACATGAAGTTTCTTTTCAGGAAACTTCGTGTGCGAAAGCACTTGATTCTTCATGTAATCCAGGGTAGATACCCAAGCGTCAATTCGCTTGAAACGAAACGTGTGCAAGAGGTCTTTCTTCGAGACACCCAATTGCATGGCTTGGTGATAAACCAACTTGATTTTTCCAGAAGAGAAAAATTTCACCCATCCTAAAAAATCAAGATCGCGATTGTCGCGAAAATGGACAACCTCAATTCCGTCTTTTTGAAAAATCTTGGCAAGACTTCGCGCATGCTTAAAGTCGAAATATTTTTTGTTTCGCGGAACCGCCTGAATCGGCAACCCCTTGTCTCTAGTCGATTGGAAGAAAGAACTTCCAGCAACCCCGTAAACCTGAATTTCGAAATTTTCTTTTTGAAGGGCTTCCGCATAGCGAACGCTATTCATCTCCAATCCGCCCCAACTAATAGAGCTGCAGTAAAATCCAATTTTGGGTAGGCGAGGCGAGTGGTTCATTCGTCGAACACGTCTAAGAGCATCAACGCTTCTGAGAGCTCACCTTCGGTCTTGAAGTCTTTCTGAATGCGAGCCAAGCGTTTTCCTTCTTTGTATAATTCGATGGAACGTTCGGTATTGGCAACAACTTCGTGCAGTTGTCCGGTTTTGAAATACGTCGGTAGATAATCGGGTTGCTCAATAACAAGTCTTTCCAGAATGGCAATTGCTTGCTCGAACTGCTCTAGCTTTTCGTATTCAAGGGCGGAGGCGTAGTGAAGAAACGGGTCGTTCGGATGGGTTTCTAACATCTTTAGAATCTGATCCAAGCGCGTGTTCGACATACTTATTTTTTTTCGATTTCCGCAGTGATGCTTCTGTCGTGGAGAGCGGTACACATGCGTTCCATCTCTTTGTAAGGTCCTGATTTCACTACAGTTTTTCCTGTAGTATGAATAAGCAAAGCACATTGCTCGGCCTGAATCCATTCATGCTTACAAATGGTCATAAGTGCATGAATGACATGATCGAAGGTATTAACATCGTCGTTGAAAACAACAAGTTGGTATTGCTCGTCGGTAACGACTTCTAACAATACTTCTTCTTCGGTTTCGGTTTGATTGAAAATATTCATACGCTGCAAAATTAAAGAAGTTTTTCAAAATTGAATCGTGAGCTTTTCAACACTTAATGATTGATTAATGTAACTTTATGCTTTTGTTTGTTATTTAGCAGAATAATAGACAATTTGAACACAATGAATGAATCGGACAATGTGATTATTTCGGACACCGCAAAGATTCGCGTGTTAATAATTGAAGATGATGAGTTGGTGCGAGCGCTTCTCGATGTTATTATCACAGATCTGGGCCATCATATTGTTGCTTCTGTTGACAATGCGGTAGATGCATTGGTAGCCTATTCCGTTCATCAGCCTCATGTTGTAATCTCTGATATTGAAATCAAAGGAAACATAGACGGGATAGAATTAGCGAAGAAACTTCTTCAGATTAGAAAATGTCAGTTGTTGTTTTTAACTGGAAATTCAAATTCAGATACCTTTAATAAAGCGAAGAAATTAGCGCCCTTGGCGTTCATTTCGAAACCCATTGTTCGTCTTGAATTGGAGCGCAGCATTGATTTAGCGGTAGAACACTCCAGTGAAACAATCGGATTTGTGACTCAAAGCATGCCTGTAGACGGTTGCTTGTATACACGAGTTGGAAACAAGCTTAAGAAAATTGCAATTGCAGACATCGAATACATTGAAGTGGACGGGAAGTACAGCAGCATCTCTGTTGCACAACGCCTTGTAAACTGCAAGATTTCATTGAAAGAACTTCAAGCCAAACTTCCTCAAAAAGATTTCGTTCAGGTAAATAGAAGTTCAGTGATTAACTTGAATTGCATAGAAGACATTGACATGGCGCGTCAAATGATTAAGATGCCTTCTGCAGAAATTAGCATCGGACGCAACTTCAAGGAAGCTCTTTTAAACAGGCTCAACCTCATTTAAGGGCGAAAGATATTTCGCCCTCGATTTTATCTTCCCCTTTCTTACCTTCTCTTAACTTTTCTTACCTCTTCTGCTTAAAAAGTTCAAACTGCGAAGGCACATTGCGCGTTGGCCAGAAGTTGTTGTTTAACTCTACGTCTGCTGTTTCCAATAATGGGTCTAATGCGATGTTGGTTACCTTTTTTCCGAAACGGAAGACCTTGCTAGCAGAGGCTTCAGACATCTTCCAGATTTCAGCAGGGATGCGTTCAATCTGCTTGGTTCCATCTTCAAACGTAAATTCGAAAATTACCGGCATAAGCAAACCACCAACGTTTTCCACTGTTAACTCATAGAAGTAATTCGTTTCGTTCAAAAGCTTTTGCTCTTCTGGGGTCAAATTCTTTTTGTACTCTTCATATTTCTTCTCGTCTTCAGGAGTTACAGCATTCGGATTATCGTCGTTGTATTTATCGCGGGTAACAGGATTCTGATCT
>JBIKZA010000099.1:0-3611 GCA_044354975.1 Flavobacteriales bacterium | reverse complement strand
TGAGCAAGAATGGCGAGTTGAGAAAAAAACAAAAGAGCTAACACCAGTAGCCCTTTTGAAAATGGATTTGAATTCATTTTAATTATTTAATTGGTTGCAATGTAGCCTTAACGGTTACTTCAATTTTGTCAGAAATTTGTCCTTTTACAAGATCAGGAATCTGAACATTGAAATCTCTCGGATTTACATAAAACTTTGTGCTTCCATCAATCTTTCCACCTGCAATTTTAAGAGTTGCAATAGCGCTGACATCTTTCACTGCACCGTGCATCGTCATTTGCCCCGCAACATTCACTGAATATGTTCCATCTGCTGCGAAGTTCACTTTTGAAAAATCTCCTTTTCCTTTGAAATTAGCTTTTGGATATTTATCACTTTCCAAATAATTCTCGTTGAAGTGTTCTTGCATTAAGGCTTTTTCAAATTCGAAACTTTTAATTAAAGTCTCTACTTGAACTGCTCCTGTTGCTTGGTCAATGATGATTGTAGATTTGTAGTTATCTGCTTTAATGTCTTCAGCACTTGTGTGAGAGAAGAATTTAATATGTGCGGTTTTCGAAAAGTAGCGTTGTGCGAACGCTCCAGTTGTTGGGGCGATTATTAAAAGTGCAAAAAGTAATTTTTTCATTGTGTTATTTTTTATTGAGCTACTCTATTATTGTACCAATTATTTCATTAGAGCACATTTGGTTAATTGAACGCCATCCATCATTAGGTAACCTGTACAAAAGCCTTTAATAATGACCTTTTCGCCAATAGTAACAGTTGCTTTTTCACCAGCTAGGAAATAGCAATTAACGGGATAATCGGGGGTGCTTGTTGAAAGTTGAATAACAGTCTCGCTACCTTCATTAATGTATGTGGTATCCACTGTTCCTTGAATTTCTAAGGCAACGCTGTCTTTTACGTATTTGGCGTTAGCAGCTTCTTCATCTTTAGCGAAGGCTGACCCGAGCGAATCTGCAGGTAATACATAATTCGGTTTTACATCAGCGGCATTCGTTTTCGGCTTGTTCCACAAGTAGTATCCAACTCCACCGCCAATAGCAATGATAGCGAGAATGGAAATAATAATTATTTTTTTTGTCATAGTCTTTAATTGTTAAGTGCGCCTCCGCCAATCCAGTCGTTTACTGCGGTTTTGTCGCAAGCGCTGAGTCCAGAAGTTCCTTTCGGCATAATGGAGTATCCGTTGGTTCCGTCGAGAGATCCTGCGAAACCTCCGTTGTCTACAATGGCTTTAATTTCGTCGTATGTGGTCAAGGACAAACCCGCACTTGGATTGGCACCCTCATGACATCCGCTTGCACATTGCTGAGCGACAAGGGGAGCAATTCTACTCGTGAACGTATATGTGTTATCACATGGAACGGAAGAATACAAGTACTCTTCATTGTCGTAGTAACACGAGTTAAACAATGCTGCAGTGAAGAGCATCAATAGAGTATACTTAGTTATTAAGCGCACCATCGTTAATCCATTTTTGAATTTGTGTAATCTTACAACTCTGAAGTCCACCAGTGTTTTTTGGCATAACAGAAAACCCTCCAGTTCCCAGCAGTGAATGCATAAAGGAACCGTCGTTTACTGAGACGATAATTTCAGAGTAATTCGTTAAACTCAAGTTGGCACTGGGTGATCCGCCGCTGTGACAACCCGTGCAATTGGTTTGAATAATCGGAAGAATGAAGGCGTTGAAGGTATAATTCAACGTGTCACAACCCACGCAATTATTGAATTTCGCGCCTTGGTTAATCCAAGTGCGAATAGCTTCGATTTGCTGAGATGTAAGCGCGGCGCTCGGCGGAGGTGGCATGATATCGTCCTGATTCGACTCGGTAATTACTTCGATTATATCGCTGTTGTGGGCATTGCCCATGTCAACAATGTCGGAATTCATAAGTGAGTAGTAATCTGTAACGACAATATCTTCAGCGTGGGTGCCTGCGTCGTGACACCCCGACATTCCACAGTTTGAAACAAGCAGCGGCAAAATTGTATTTCCGAAGTAAACAGTATCGGGATCACAATTCTCGGCCATCGTACCGTCTAAATCTAATGGTGGCTCATGCTTACAAGAAACAAGGGTCATCAAAATCAATCCGAAAATTATAGAAGTGTACTTTTTCATCGGTTCAAAATTACAATCTACTTTTTTTGCATGATGAAACAATTATCATGTTAGGAGTTATAAGAAAGTTAAATATCCCAAGTAATTGTCAGTTCTTCACTCGTTGGATGCGCTTGACAAGCCAAAATATATCCTTGCTCAACTTCTTTAGGAGTTAGGGCGTGATTAGCATCCATGCGCGCTGTTCCTGAAAGGACTTTGCACTGACAAGTCGTACAAACACCACCTTGACAAGAATAGGGAGCGTCTAACCCCGCGTCTATGGCTGCGTTTAGAATTGTTTCTCCATCTGGATTGATTTCTAATTCAATGGTTTTTTTGTCTAGTGTAATAGATACTTTGCTCATTTTTTTTATTGTATTAATGTTTTTATTTCGTCGTTAAATTCTATTTTATTCCAATTCCATTCTCCGAGATCACTCTTCACCACTTCATGGTTTTCATTCAGTAAATAGGACACGGGTATAGAGTAAACATTTGCATCCTTGAGTTTGTTTACTCTGTAAATATTAAATCCGTATCGTTCACGATAAACGTTTGCTACATCCTCGCGATCCTCAGTAATGAACACAAAGTTAATTTGCTTTCCAAGAGGCGTGTTCATGAAAGTTTGAATTTCTGGAAGCTCTTTTAAACAAGGTCCGCACCAGGAAGCGTAAAAGTGAACTACGGTGTTTCCGGCAGTCAATTCAGACAATTTATGTTGAACCCCCTCTCTATCGATAACGACAATAGAGTCTTGCTCAAGAGAAGGCACTGTTTTATATCTGAAATACATAAAAACTCCCGCGCATATTAGTACCATCCAAAGAAGTCTTTCAATAGATAAAACTCGAGCGAACTTTCTTGAATACCAATGGCTCATTTATAATCGATTTAATCTAGTTCTAGATTTTCTACTTCTATTTCTAGTTCTCCAAATGCGGCTAGATACTCTTGAAATTCAGTCATGGACATGTGTTTGTAGTCATGTGGCACTTCGAAGATTTCCGGGCTTAATTTTCCAGGTTTAATTTCGCTCAATTCCCAAAAGGAATTTTTGTCCTGCTGAATGGAAACGATCAATCCCTGGGCAGTAGCTGTTTCAAACTGAAATGGAATTGCGGCGTATGACGTTGTATACCACACATAAGTAGTGTCTGTTTTTTGATCATCTGATGTGCTTAGTATGACCCCTGATTTGCATTCAAGTCCAGCAATGGTCAGCTTTTTCGAGCCTGCCTCAGATGAGAAGGAGTTTGTTTTTTCAATTTCAAAAAAGTTTTCACTTGTGGCTACAGCCATTTTGGTGTTTGAGATGTTAGCCAAAATGGTTGCTTCCTTTGATTTTAAATCCACAAGCAGCGAATAGCTAACAGGCGCAATTGAGTCTTCATTTCCCACAATTTCACCACGCCATAAATTTCCTTTTACGGAATATTTAATGTGAGAGATGCTGCTCGATTTTTCTATTCCATTGTAGGTGTTAAGCTCATAAACT
>JBIKZA010000021.1:0-36910 GCA_044354975.1 Flavobacteriales bacterium | reverse complement strand
GCAGATGCTTTGAGAAACGCTCCTTCAAAAGACATGTATTACTTCCGTGTTCCTAAAGTCATTAAACAATAATTCATGCATCAGTTTAAAAAGCTTTCTATACTTATTCCTGCATACAACGAAGGAAGAACCATTCACTTAATTCTCGATCGAATCGCTGACGTTAAGTTGATGAACAATATTGAAATGGAAATTGTGATTGTGAACGATGCTTCCACAGACAACACTGTTGAGGCCATTGAATCATACATTTCAGCTCATCCTGAGCGTACGTTTAACTTCTACTCGCAACCCTTCAATCAAGGAAAGGGCGCGGCTTTACACAAGGCTATTGAGATTGCAACAGGTGATTATATCTTAGTTCAAGACGCCGATTTGGAATACGACCCTGATGAATACAACGACTTATTGAAGCCGGTATTTAAAGACGGTGCAGACGTTGTTTACGGCTCTCGTTTTATGGGAGGAAATCCTCACCGTATCCTGTTCTTCTGGCACAGCATCGGAAACAAACTTTTAACCTTCGCTAGCAACGCGTTTACCAATCTGAATTTGACAGATATGGAAACGTGCTACAAACTTATTCGTGCAGACATCGCAAAGAATTTATTGCTGTGTGAAAAGCGTTTCGGTTTCGAACCGGAAATCACGGCAAAGCTTTCAAGAGTTCCTAACATTCGTATTTACGAAGTTGGAATTTCATATTATGGAAGAACGTACGAAGAAGGTAAAAAGATTGGCTGGAAAGACGGTGTTCGCGCTTTCTGGTGTATTGCGAAATATAATATTTGGAGTAGAAAGGGTACTAAATAATCGTAGATTATTAGATGCTATAGCAAGATTGCTTTGCAAAGATTCTTCGAAAGATTGTTTCACAAAGATGCTTTGCAAGGTCGCTTCGCGAAGGAGCTATTTTGATTTGGCAAGACGAAATCCGATATCATAAATCCCCTCAACAGGATTAACGCGCATGGCTTGATGGATGGACACTTTGTAGTGTCCCGAAAGTGGAAATTGCTTGCGTGATTTGTAAATAATTCGATTGTCGTATAAATCGCCTAATCCTGATTTCCCATACCAATTTCCTTGAGCGTCGGCCATTGGACATTCCAACGTATCAACCGCCAATTTTCCATTTGGGAATTCCATTTCAATAAACACATATAGATTGCTGAATTCGTATTGTTCGCCGTTGCGGACATCGATAAAAAAGTCGTGTAAACTTACTGTGTCCTGAATATCGAATTCAAAATTCGCTACTTTTTTGTTGTCCCAAATACCGCCTTCAACCGGCATGTTACTTTCATAAACAAAATCATCGCCGCATGAACTGAGAAGGAGCGTTAGACTTAGAAAGAAAACTATTCTCATCATTCTTTGGGGCCTTGATTCGGGTTGTTTGGCTTGCCTTTGAAACGTGGCTGCCTGTTCCCATTTCCGGAAGGACGATTGCCTTCTTTCGGCTTTGGTGCAGCAGCGTTTTGTGGATTGCTATTGTTTCCGGCAGCTGGAGCTGGTCTGTTCGAATTTCCACCCGGCTTATTGTTGCGATTGCGGTTGTTGTTGTTCGGCTTACGTTTTTTGTTATCGAAACGAGTTAAACTGTCTTGTCCAACTACTTCAGCAAATTCAACACTTTCAACAATATCTTTCTCTTCAATAAATGTCTGAACTTCACCTATCACCTCACCGCGTTTGTTCTTTTCAATAATGTCTTTTACCACATCTGCAGAAAGCGCAAACGGCCCGTCGCTGTGCTGTCCTTCAATGGTGTAATAAATAACTTGCTTGAAAATATCTGTTTTGAAATGCGTTGCAATTCCTTTCGGGAGTTTCAATTTCACGTGTGTTGGAGGGAGCATACGAACGGCTTCAACGTATTGATCCAATTCGTAATTCAAACAACACTTCAGCTTTCCACATTGCCCTGCTAGTTTGCCTGGGTTCAATGAAAGCTGCTGATAGCGTGCTGCACCGGTAGATACCGATCTGAAATCGGTTAACCAAGTCGAGCAGCAAAGCTCTCTTCCGCACGAGCCGATTCCGCCAAGACGACCTGCTTCAAGACGAAGTCCTATCTGGCGCATTTCAATGCGCACCTTGAACTCTTCAGCATACTTGCGAATGAGTTCACGGAAATCTACACGGTCATCGGCCGTGTAGTAGAATATCGCGCGGGTTTTATCGCCTTGATATTCCACATCGCTAATTTTCATTTGAAGACCTAGTTCGCGCGATATTTCACGTGAACGAGTCATCGTGCTGGTTTCCAACTGACGCGCAGCTTGCCAGATATCGAAGTCTGATTGTACTGCTTTTCGAAGAACGCGTTTCAACTCATAGTTGTCTTTGATTTCGCGACGATTCATTTGAACACGAACCAATTCACCCGCCAAAGAAACAATTCCCACATCGTATCCAGTAGAAGCCTCAACCGCTATTACATCGCCTTGAAACAACTCTAAACTTCCTTTTCTAAAAAAGGCTTTGCGGCCATTTTTAAAACGCGCTTCAACCACGTCAAACGGCTTTAGGCCGTCTGCCAATGGAACTCCTGACAGCCAATCGAAAACTTCCTTCTTCCCTGTGCTGCAGGTTCCGCAATTACCATTGCTTTTACAGCCGTTAGGAACGCTCCCATCATTATTTCCACAACTCGAACATCCCATGTTTTCTATTTTATATTCTCAAATATACAAATTAGCTTCCCACTATCTTCTTGATCTCGTTCAACTTGAACAAAGCTTCAACCGGAGTAAGCGTATTGATATCGATTTTTTCTACTTCTTTTTTTATCTGAACCAGTGTAGGGTCATCGAGTTGGAAAAAGCTCAATTGCATTTTTTCTTCTCCTTGAACACTCCCTGATTTTCCTTTCCCCGCAGGGGCTTCACCTCTTTTTGTTTCCAATTGATGAAGCATTTCGTTCGCGCGATTCACAACCGTTTTGGGCATCCCCGCCAACTGCGCCACATGAATTCCGAAGCTGTGATTGCTTCCGCCTTCTTGCAACTTCCTTCTGAAAACTATTTTTCCTTTCGTTTCAGAAACCGACACGTTGAAGTTTTTAATGCGCGGAAATAAATTCGTCATATCATTCAACTCGTGGTAATGCGTCGCAAAAAGCGTCTTTGCTCTGAACTGCTCGTGTTCGTGGAGATATTCCGCAATGGCCCACGCAATAGAAACTCCGTCGTAAGTGGAAGTGCCTCTTCCAATTTCATCCAATAAGATTAAACTTCGATCACTTAAATTATTTAAAATACTCGCGGTCTCGTTCATTTCAACCATGAAGGTCGATTCACCCGCGCTCATGTTGTCGTTTGCGCCCACACGCGTAAACACCTTGTCCACAATACCCATTCTCACGCGCTTCGCTGGCACGAAAGAACCCATCTGCGCCATGAGTACAATAAGCGCGGTTTGACGCAGCACTGCAGACTTACCCGACATATTCGGACCGGTGATCATCATGATCTGCTGCGAATCTCGGTCGAGGGTAATATCGTTTGCGATATACGGATCATTCGGCGGAAGGCGCAATTCAATAATGGCGTGTCTTCCTTGTTCAATCTCTAATTTGTTCTCTTCGGTAAACTCTGGCGCGCAATATTTATTCGCTACCGCAACCGTTGCGAAAGAAGCCAGCGCATCTATCTCTGCAATTACGCGCGCATTCAATTGCATACTCACCAAATGCGGAAGTGTTTCTTCAATCAACGCTTGATAAATCTGATTTTCTAAAATCGAAATCTTGTCTTCTGCACCGGTAATCTTCGCTTCGTATTCCTTCAGCTCTGGTGTAATGTATCGTTCCGCTTGCGTAACTGTTTGCTTGCGAATCCACTCTGGCGGAACCTTGTCCTTGTGTGTGTTTCGCACTTCCAAATAATATCCGAAGACATTGTTGAACGCAATCTTCAAAGAAGGAATTCCAGTGCGTTCGCTTTCGCGTTCTTGCACCATTTGCAAATAGTCTTTTCCAGACTTTTGCAAATTGCGAAGCTCGTCTAAATCTGCATTCACCCCTTCAGCAATGACAGAGCCGCGGTTCAGCGCCAAAGGAGCTTCCGCATTTATTTTTTCGAAGATGTTGTTGCACCAATCTGTCAGCGGCTTCAAGACGTTTAACAACGCTTGTATCTCTTTACTGGTTGACTTCGACCCCAACGCTTGAATGTGCTCTGCCGTTTGCATGCCTTTCGCCAACTGAAGAAGCTCACGTGGATTCACACGTCCCGTTGCGATCTTCGAAGCCAATCGCTCCATGTCGCCAATGGTGTTCAAATGCAAACGAGTTTCAGCTAAAAGCTCTGCGTTCTTGACAAAACTTCCAACGACAAACTGACGCTTTTCAATTTGGGTAATATCTTTCAAAGGCATAAGCACCCAGCGTCGCATAAGACGCGCGCCCATAGGGGTGCTTGTGTGATTGAGCGTATAGAACAAGGTTGCTGTTTCGTCGTAATTCGAATGCACCAGTTCCAAATTTCGAATGGTGAAACGGTCTAACCAAACAAAAGTGTCTTCCTCTATGCGAGAGATTTTTTGAATGTGCTGCGTCTTGTCGTGTTGCGTTTCTTTCAGATAATGCAACACCGTTCCTGCAGCAATAACACCAAGCTTTAATTCTTCAACACCAAAACCTTTAAGCGATTTCGTGTCAAATTGCTTTTGCAAAACTTCTTTCGCGTAGTCCAAAGAGAAAACCCATTCGTCTACGCGAAACGTAAACCACTTCGTGTCTCCGAAAGCTTCGCGGAACTGTTGATCTTCGTGCTTTTGAAACAACACTTCGTTCGGACGAAAGCTCTGAAGCAATTTGTTAATGTGGGAAGTACTTCCTTCCGCCAAATAAAATTCACCGGTGGAAATATCTAAAAAACTCACTCCTGCTTGCTGATCGCGCATAACAACCGCAGCCAAGAACTGGTTGTTTGAACTGTCGAATGTTTTCTCGTTATAACTCACGGCTGGTGTTACCAATTCAGTAACGCCGCGCTTCACAATTTTCTTGGTAAGCTTCGGATCTTCGAGCTGATCGCAAATGGCCACACGGTTTCCAGCGCGAACCAACTTCGGTAAATATGTGTCTAGCGAATGGTGAGGGAAGCCGGCTAACTCTATGTAAGTGCCTACGCCGTTTTTTCGCTTCGTTAATGTAATTCCTAAAATACGCGCCGCAGCAATCGCATCCGATCCGAAGGTTTCATAAAAATCGCCCACACGAAACAACAAAAGCGCATCTGGATATTGCGCCTTAATCTCGTTGAATTGTTTCATGAGTGGTGTTTCCGCCACCGTCGATTTTTCTTCCGTCATTTTACGCCACCTTCAATTGACTCAATTTGGAACTTTCGAATTTATCTCGCGCGTAAGCCAATGTTACTTTGAATTCTTTTTCTTCCGTTTGATTCGGAATTTCAAACATGAGGTCCAACAAAATTGCTTCGCAGATTGAACGCAATCCTCGTGCTCCCAGTTTGTATGTCATTGCTTTTTCAACAATGTAATCCAACACCTGCTTATCGAAAGAAAGCTTCACGCCGTCCATTTCAAACAACTTCACATACTGCTTCACCAATGCGTTTTTCGGCTCGGTCAAAATTCTTCTCAAAGCAGATTCGTCCAATGGATTTAAAAAAGTTAATACCGGGAAACGACCAATTAATTCAGGAATTAATCCGAACTGTTTCAAGTCGGCAGGAGCAATGTACTGCAACCATCCGCCTTGTTCTTCAACCGTAAAAGCATTGCGATATCCAATGCTCGCTGAATTCATTCGACGTTCAATGTGTTTATCTATTCCGTCAAAAGCTCCACCACAAACGAATAAAATATTCTTCGTGTCGATTTGAATCATCTTCTGTTCTGGATGCTTTCTTCCGCCTTGCGGTGGAACGCTAACCGTCGCCCCTTCCAATAATTTCAGCAACGCCTGTTGAACACCTTCTCCACTTACATCTCGCGTAATACTTGGGTTGTCGCTCTTGCGTGCAATCTTATCTATTTCATCTATGAAAACAATTCCTCGCTCCGCCTTTTGCACATCGAAGTCGGCACTTTGCAGAAGTCGTGAAAGAATACTCTCCACATCTTCACCAACGTAACCGGCTTGTGTAAGCACTGTTGCGTCTGCAATGCAGAACGGAACATTCAACATCTTCGCAATGGTCTTCGCTAAAAGTGTTTTACCCGTTCCGGTTTCTCCAACCAATACAATGTTCGATTTTTCAATTTCTACTTCGTCATCATGCTTACCTGCCGCGTGCTGCGACAATCGCTTGTAGTGGTTGTACACCGCAACGCTCAACACCTTCTTGGCTTCGTCTTGACCAATGATGTATTCATTTAAAAAATCTCTGATCTGTACAGGCTTCATTAATTCCGAAGTACTAAATTCTTCTTTCGGAACAACAACTTCTTCTTTTACAATTTCGTTGGCTTGCCTCGCACAGTCGTCGCAAATGTGTCCAGAAACACCCGCAATGAGAACATTCACCTCACTCTTTTTTCTACCACAAAACGAGCAATTTATCTCTTGTTTAGCCATCTTTAATTCTTTCTAACAAAGGTAATAAAACTCGGCTGTTTACATAGGGTCTACGTCAATAGACACGCGAACCATTTTATATTTCTGTTGAGACGTGAGTGAATGTGAACAATCTATGAGATAGCGCTTCACTTGTGCTGGGGTTATTTCATTTGGAATTCGAATCCAAAATTGTTGAATGTAATAGTTGTTCACGCGCCCAATGGCGGGCGTTTCAGGGCCTGTATAATTTCCAAATAACGATTTGAAGAACCACGTGGCAAGCTCTGCCGCTGCGCTTAGAACCACTCCTTGTTCCTTGTGTTTTACGGTAAGTTTTATCATTCGTGTAAACGGCGGATACCTGAACTGCTTGCGTTCTGCTAACTCTAAAGCGAAAAATTGTCCATACTGATTGTTTTCAATCAACGGAAAAACCCAATGTTCGGGAGCGTACGTTTGTATGAGCACTCGGCCTCGCTCTTCTCTTCTTCCACTTCTTCCCGCAACCTGAACCATCATCTGAAATGCGCGTTCTATCGAACGAAAATCAGGATGCTTCAACATGCGATCGGCGTTCAATATTCCAACCAAATGGACATTGCTAAAATCTAAACCCTTCGTCACCATCTGCGTTCCAATGAGCACATCGGTCATTCCGCTTTCGAATTCCGAAATAATTTTATGGTGCGCATTCTTTCCTTTTGCAACATCTAAATCCATGCGCGAAATTCGAAGATGCGGCAAACACTCGCCCAACTCTTCCTCTATTCGTTCCGTTCCTGCACCCAACATTTTGAAGGCGTTTGCACCACACGATGGACATTGCTGAACAGGAATTTCATGATGACCGCAATAGTGGCAGCGCAGTTCATGATGAAATTTATGATACGTCAAACTCACATCGCAATTCTTACACTCGGGCGTGTAATGACACATTTCACATTCCCACAGAGGCGTGTATCCACGGCGGTTCTGGAACAAAATAACTTGCTTCCCCGCCTTTACAGTTGAGTCTATAGCCTCCAATAAAATCGAAGAGAAAACTCCCTGCATACGCTTTGCTTGAAGCTCTGAGCGCAGATTTACAAAATCTATTTTAGGTTGAACAGCATTGCCATAACGCTCGAACATTTCAACCAGCTGATATTTTTTTTGTGTCGCGTTGTAGTACGATTCCAACGAAGGCGTTGCGCTTCCTAAAACCACTTGCGCATTCGATAAAACACTTAACTTAATAGCAGTGTCTCTCGCGTGATAACGTGGAGCCGGATCCTGCTGCTTGAACGTTCCTTCGTGTTCTTCATCTACGATGATTAAACCAAGGTTTTCGAATGGAAGAAACACACCTGAACGTGCTCCAAGCACAATATCAAATCTGCGCAACTCTGAATGAACCCGATGCCACACTTCAGTCCGTTCATGGGTGCTGTAGCCACTGTGATAAATACCCACGCGAACACCAAAAAACCGCTGAATTCGATCAATCAAATGCGAAGTCAATGCAATTTCAGGAACCAGCAACAACACTTGTTTTCCTTGTTGAAGCTGCTCTTGCATGAGGTGCAAATACACTTCTGTTTTTCCGGAAGAAGTAACTCCGTGCAGCAACGTAACTCCTGAATGAGATTTGATTTTCTCAAATGCGCTTTGTTGCAATTCACTTAAAACTGGCAACGGAAGAAGTTCGTGATCGCCGCTTATCATGCGTAATTCAGAGCGTTCTTCTATTGCAAGAATTCCTTTTTTCACCAAAGCAGAAACAGCAGAAGCGTCTGTCTTCGATTGTATCTCTAATTCTTTTTTCTTCACCGACTCTCCGGTCGTTCCGTCCCACTTGCTCATTTGCAAAAACGTCATCAGCACTTGAATTTGCTTGTCCGCATTGCGCTTTTCCAAAGCAGAAAAATGTTGTTGCAGCAGCTCATCGGTGTTTCCGTTTTCTCCTAAAATCACATAAGAAACTCGCTTCGGAATGAACTTCTCTTTCACTTCCTCGAACGACGCAATGGCGTTCTTCTTCAAGAGATTTTTTAATGTAGAATGAATGGAAACTTTCGACAATGCATGTTGAATGTCTTTCGACATAACGCCCATTCCACGGTCTTTTTCAACAATCACATCCACAACCGAACGTTCATTCGGTGTTAATTCAACGGAGAGATCTTTGGTTGTATAAACAGTCTCACTCGATAGTTTCAATCCACTTGGAAGTGCTGCCGTCATAACTTCTCCGAGTGTGCAAGCGTAGTACTTTGAAATCCAATCCCACAATTTCATTTGTGTTTCTGAAACTACCGGGACATCGTCTAGCACTTCTTCGAAATACTTTGCTGCATAGTCTTGCGGAACTTCTTCATGAACACGCCAAACAATTCCTGTGTATCGCTTAGACTTCCCCAAAGGCACTACTACGCGAACCCCTTGCTGAACATGGCTCTCCCAGGCTACAGGAACCCTGTAGGTTAGCACTTGCGGAAGCGCCAACGGGACAACAACATCAACAAAAAAAGTCTTCATAGTCTATAAACAAATAGAGACACGAAGGTCGTGTCTCTACTTTTATTCGGTTTGAAATTCTTATACTTTTCTTTCTAAAACTTCGTCAATCATCCCGTACTCCTTCGCTTCAGACGCAATCATCCAATAATCGCGATCGCTATCTGCCCAAACTTGATCATACGTCTTACCGCTGTGTGTAGCAATAATGTCGTACAACTCTTTCTTCAATTTTTGAATTTCACGTGCAGTGATTTCAATGTCTGAAGCTTGTCCTCGAGCACCGCCTAAAGGTTGGTGAATCATAACGCGAGAGTGCTTCAGTCCGGTGCGCTTTCCAGCTTGACCTGCGCACAACAAAACAGCACCCATAGATGCGGCCATACCTGTGCAAATGGTTGCAACATCTGGATTAATGTATTGCATGGTGTCGTATATGCCTAAGCCGGCGTAAACGCTTCCTCCCGGAGAGTTAATGTAAATCTGAATGTCTTTTTTAGAATCTGTACTTTCCAAAAACAACAACTGCGCTTGAATAATATTCGCGATGTAGTCATCGATTTCAGTTCCCAAGAAGATAATTCTATCGGCCATCAAACGAGAAAACACATCTACCTCACGGAAAGGCATGTGACGCTCTTCAATAACTGTTCTTGTCATGTTCTCTGGACCATACATGTGAGAGATCACATCGTTCACCACAGTGCTATTGATACCTAGATGACCAGTAGCATATTTTTTAAATTCTTTACGTTCAAACATATAGTAATATTTGTGTCGAAGATACAGCGGTTTTCAATTGAAAACCTCCCCTTAAGACGTTAGACTTTTCAACTTATTCAATAACTTCAAAACGCTTGAACTTAATGCGGCCAAGCTCACACTCGTCTTCCCACATAGCAAGCGGACGGGCGTATACAGAGCCGAAAGGAATGGATTTATAAACAACCAAGGCCTCTTGGTTTTCACTGTGATTCGCTAGCGTAATAATTTCATAAACCCCGCCTTTGTAATGTTTCCAACGCTCACCTGGCATTGGGTATCTCATCGCTTTTTCCATGTTCTTGTTTTATAGAACCACCGTTCCAAAATTATCTGCTAATTGCTTCCGCACTTCGTCCAATCGTTTCTTTTCCGCCAATAAAATCATTACCTCGTCTTCGTTCGATTCCCCTTCCAATTGAGATTCAATTGCCCTCGCTGCTATTTGTACGTGGCGCATTTTCATGCGAAATAAACAATCTTTCGCTGCCTTTCCTATGACGTACTCTTCTGATTCAGTTAATATACCATGCTTCGTTTTCCAGTTCTCGCTAATTTGGTGGCGCGTGGTTAAAACGTTTACCGCTTCACTTCGAACACTTTCTTCCTCATGAGAAGTAAAATTGTGGTGACTGGGCATCTGATTGTCCTTCACCAATTCCAAATACTCCTTTAACATTTTCGAATAAACTTCAGACTGAAGCGTCATGAAATCGTGTTCTAGATTTCCAATTAAATAATCTGCCACCGATAAATGAATCACTTCTCGTTTGCCTTCTTCGTTCACTATTTCAATGGGCATTTCATATTCACCATACATCAGCAAAATACGCAAGAAATCTCGCTCTTGAGCCTCTGCATTCAGTGCATCCGGAATCGGAATCGTTTCGTCAAAAGGCGTTGGTGCTTCAACAGTTGTGTGAACACCGCCTTCTTCTGAAGAAACTGGTTTTCCCGGGCCTTTCTTTAAATTTTCCTGAAGCGATTTGTTCAATTCTAAGAATAAAACAGGCTCTCCAATACCCATAATTTGCGAGCAGTCCTGAACAAACACCGATCGCTTAATGGCATCTGGAATCAGCGCAATGCTGTCCACAATCCCGCGAATTAATCCCGCTTTTTTAATCGGATCATTTCCTACTTCTTCAAGAAGTAATGCAGTTTTATATCGAATGAAATCTTTCGCATTGTCATTCACATACAGCTGAATCTCTTCGCTGCTGTGCTTTCTAGAATAACTGTCCGGGTCGTCTCCATCTGGAAATGTTGCAACGCGAACGTTCATCCCTTCCTTCAATATCATGTCAATACCTCGGAAACTCGCTTTAATTCCAGCCTTGTCTCCGTCGTATAAAATCGTAATGTTCTGAGTGAAACGACGAATGAGTCGAATCTGCCCTTCCGTTAAACTTGTTCCACTACTCGCAACCACATTCTCAACGCCGGCTTGATGAAGCGCAATCACATCTGTATATCCTTCAACCAAAAAACAGTTGTCTTCCTTCACCATCGCGTTCTTCGCGAGGTGCAGTCCATACAAGGTGTTCGACTTGTGATAAAGATCGCTTTCCGGACTGTTGAAATACTTCGCAATGTCCTTCTCTGCTTTCAGTGTTCTTCCGCCAAAGGCAATCACCTTTCCACTCACATTGTGAATCGGGAACATTACTCGTCCACGGAAGAAGTCATACGGCGAACCGTCTTTTTCACGGGTTAATCCTGTCTTCAACAAATAAGTCAACGAATGTCCTGCAGACAGGGCTGCTTGGGACATCTTGTCCCACCCATCTGGACAATATCCGAGTTGAAATTTCTTCAGCGTGTCTTCACGAAATCCACGCGACTCGAAATAAGAAAGCCCAATGGCTCTTCCCATTTCTGAATTGTACATCTGATCTTGGAAGTATTTATTGGCGTAATCAGTGACAACAGAAAGTTGTTCACGTTCGCTCTTTTCAGCTTTTTGTTCTTCCGTCTGACTCTCTTCTTCAATTTCAATGTTGTACCTGTTCGCCAACCAGCGCAAGGCTTCCGGATAGGTAAGCTTCTCGTGCTGCATGAGGAAATCAATGGCGTTTCCGCCTTTCCCAGAACTGAAATCTTTGTAAATTCCTTTCGCCGGAACAACGAAAAAACTCGGAGTTTTTTCATTCACAAACGGAGAAAGACCACGATACGAAGACCCGCTTTTTTTCAAATGAACAAACTCGCCAACCACATCTTCAATAAGAATGGCCTGAAAAATTCGATCTATGGTGGAACGGGAAATCATGGGACTACCAAAGGTAGTGCTACATAACTACATTCACAATACGTTTTGGAACAACAATAATCTTTTTCGGGCTTTTTCCTTCCAAATATTTCGCGGTGCTCTCATGCGCCATCACCTGAGCCTCAACATCCGCGCCGCTCATACCCACAGGAAGCGATAAGAAAAATCTTGTTTTTCCATTGAATGAAATCGGATATTCGAAATTATCTTCTTCCAAATATTTGTTTTCCGCAACCGGCCATGATTCATTCATGACTGAGGTTGAATGACCTAAATTCTTCCAAAGTTCTTCAGCTAAATGCGGGGCATACGGAGAAAGCAAAACAACCAAAGGCTCCAACGCCTGACGTTTGTTGCATTTCAGATCTGTAAGCTCATTGGTCGCAATCATGCATGCGCTAACAACGGTGTTCCATGAGAAACGCTCAAGGTCTTCGGTAATTTTCTTAATGGTCTTGTGAACCACACGCATTTCAGCCGCAGTAGCCTCTTCCGCTGAAACAGAAAACGTTTCGTTTTCCATGAACAAACGATGGAAGCGACGCAAGAAACTGTGAACCCCGTTAATTCCCTTAGTATCCCAAGGCTTGCTTTGTTCAACAGGTCCTAAGAACATTTCGTAGCAACGCAAGGTGTCTGCGCCGAACTTCTCTATTAATTCATCCGGAGTTTGAACATTGTACTTCGACTTCGACATTTTTTCAACTTCCCATCCACAGGTGTATTCGCCGTTTTCATTCAACATGAATTCTGCGTTTGCGTATTCTGGAAGCCAATTCTTAAAGCCTTCAATGTTCAACTTATCGTTGTCCACCAAAGAAATGTCGGCATACAAACGTTGTGTTTCAAACTCTTTTCTTCGTTCGAAGGAAATGAAGGTGTTGCTATCTTTTATGCGATAAACAAAGCTACTTCTTCCAAGGATCATTCCTTGGTTTATCATCTTCTTGAACGGCTCGTTGAACGGTATGTAACCCAGGTCGAACAACACTTTCGTCCAAAAACGAGAATACAACAAGTGGCCCGTTGCGTGCTCGGCACCGCCCATATACAAGTCTACTTGTCCCCAATATTTTATGCGTTCTTCCGAAGCGAAAACCGAATGATTGTTCGGGTCCATGTAGCGCAAGAAATACCAGGAAGATCCTGCCCAACCCGGCATGGTGTTGCACTCCATTGGCATGCCGTTTCTTTCCCAATTCGTAGCGCGAGCCAATGGTGGTTCGCCTGACTCTGTTGGAAGATACGCGTCTACATCGGGCAGTTGCGTAGGAAGTTCTTCTGTTTCAATTAATCGTGGAATTCCATTTTCATAATAAATCGGAAAGGGTTCTCCCCAATAACGCTGACGACTAAACACCGCGTCGCGCAAGCGATAATTCACGCGTTTTTCTCCCGCACCCATTTCCATCAAGCGCTCACACACCGCATCAAATGCAGCGTAGTAATTCATTCCATTTAAGAAATCTGAATTGGCAAGAAACACATCTTTTGAAGTTTCCGCCTTCTCTGACAAATCAGATTCAGCAAAAATATTTTTTATTTCTAGGTTGAAATGCTTCGCGAAATCATAGTCGCGTTGGTCTCCGGCTGGAACAGCCATGACCGCTCCGGTTCCATATCCTGCCAACACATAGTCACCAATCCACACCGGAATTTGCTCTCCTGTCAGCGGATGCATCGCGTAGCTTCCTGTGAACACTCCTGAGATTTTCTTCTCGGCCATGCGTTCACGTTCTGTCTTCAACTTGGAATTCGCAACGTATTCCGACACCGCGTCGCGCTGTTCCTCTGTGGTCAAGACTTCCACACTTTCGTGTTCAGGAGCTAAGGTCAAGAATGAAACGCCGTACAATGTGTCCGGACGTGTTGTGAAAACTTCAATCGTTACTTCTTTCTCTGCCTGAAAACGAACGCGCGCACCGGAAGATTTTCCGATCCAGTTGCGTTGAATTTCTTTAATGTTATCTGGCCAATCAATGGTATCTAAATCGGAAATCAATCGTTCCGAATACGCCGAAATGCGCATACTCCACTGACGCATTTTCTTTTGCTCAACGGCATGTCCACCGCGCTCGCTAACGCCGTCTTTAATTTCATCGTTCGCAAGAACGGTTCCCAAAGCTGGACACCAATTCACCAATGAGTCAGCTAAATAAGACACGCGGTAATTCATAAGCAACGCTTCCTTTTGCGCTTCGCTCATGCTTTTCCAATCGGTATCCGTAAATTCCCCTTCGAAATAAGGAGAGAAAATATGATCGGCTTCCAACAAATAAGTCTTCCACCAATCTTCGTCCATGTGCGCATTCACGCCATATGAACCGTTATCTTCAAACTTCTCAATCAACTCGGAAATAGGACGAGTCTTGTTCGTTTCTAAATCGTACCAAGCATTGAACAACAATCCAAAAATCCACTGTGTCCACTTATAATATTCCGGAGAACTGGTTCTCACTTCTCTGCTCCAATCGTATGAAAAGCCAATCTTATCTAGCTGTTCGCGGTAACGCGCAATGTTTTGTTCTGTAGTTTTCGCCGGGTGCTGTCCCGTTAGAATCGCATATTGTTCTGCCGGTAATCCGAAAGAATCGTAACCCATCGGATGCAACACGTTGTACCCTTTGTGACGCATGTATCGAGCATAAATATCTGAGGCGATATAACCTAGTGGGTGTCCCACGTGAAGCCCTGCCCCGCTTGGATACGGGAACATGTCCAAGACGTAAAACTTCTTTTTATTCGGGTCTTCGGTAACTTTGTAAGACTCGTCTTGCGCCCATTTCTTGCGCCAGTTTGCTTCAATATTTCTAAAATCGTATTCCATAAATCGTGTAGAATCGTTCGCGAAGATAGGGCGCAGAATGACCTAATTCACTAACTTCGCGAAGTATGAAATACCAACGCATTCTTCTAAAATTAAGTGGTGAAGCCTTGATGGGCGACAAACAGTTCGGAATTGACAACGTACGCATCATGCAATACGCTCAAGAAATTAAAGCTGTTTGGGAAGCCGGGGTTGAAGTCGCTATTGTTATTGGTGGTGGAAATATCTTCCGCGGCGTTCAAGCAGAACAAGGCGGAATGGAGCGCACACAAGGCGATTACATGGGCATGTTAGCCACTATGATTAACAGCATGGCGTTGCAAAGCGCATTAGAATCTGCACACGTTCCTACACGTTTGCAAAGCGCCATTGAAATGAAACAAATCTGTGAGCCATTCATCAAACGCAGAGCAGTTAGACATTTAGAAAAAAACCGCGTTGTAATATTCGGAGCGGGAACCGGTAACCCATTCTTCACAACCGATACCGCTGCATCACTTCGTGCAATAGAAATTGAAGCAGATGTGGTATTGAAAGGTACACGTGTAGACGGCATATACACTGCAGATCCTGAGAAAGATCCCTCAGCAACAAAATACGAAACCGTTACTTTCAATGAAGTATACGAAAGAGGATTGAACGTCATGGATATGACCGCATTCACTCTTTGCAACGAAAACAAATTGCCCATTATCATTTTCGACATGAACAAAGAAGGAAACCTTCTGAAGTTAGTTTCCGGCGAAAACATTGGAACCAAAGTAGAATTTTAAAGCATAACCATAATATGTCTGAAGAAGTTAAAATGGCTCTCGACGAGGCCGCAGAAGCAATGAGTAAAACCATTACTCACTTAGAAAGCGAATTGAATAAGGTCCGCGCTGGTAAGGCAAGCCCTGTTATGTTAGACGGTGTGCGCGTCGATTATTACGGCACCATGACGCCGTTAAAAAACGTGGCTAACGTTACCACCCCAGATGCGCGAACACTCAATGTTCAGCCCTGGGAAAAAGGTATGTTAACCGCAATATCTAAAGGAATTATGGAAGCAAACCTCGGTTTGAATCCGCAAAACAACGGCGATGTGATTATGATTGCTGTTCCTATGTTGACTGAAGAACGTCGTCGCGATTTATCGAAGCGTGCCCATTCAGAAGGTGAAAACGCTCGTGTTGGAATTCGCACGGCTCGCAAAGAGGCGTTAGACTTCATTAAGCAAGCACAAAAAGACGGACTTCCTGAAGATGAGGCAAAGACCGGTGAATCAAAGGTTCAAGAACTTACAGATAAGTTCAATAAAAGAGTAGATGAAGTCTTAGCCGCGAAAGACAAAGATATTATGTCCATCTAAACCCAAGCATGTGGTAAAGATTGGTGATATCGAACTTCCTGAATTTCCTTTGATGCTCGCTCCCATGGAAGATGTGAGCGATCCGCCTTTCCGCATGGTCTGCAAAGAACAGGGTGTAGATTTAATGTACACTGAATTTATTAGCAGCGAAGGACTCATTCGCGATGCTGTAAAAAGCAGAATGAAACTCGACATCTTCGAGTACGAAAGACCTATCGGGGTTCAAATTTTCGGAAGTGAAATTGAGTCCATGGTGAAAAGCGCCGAGATTATCGAGTCGGTAAATCCAAATCTCTTAGACATCAACTACGGTTGTCCCGTTTCTAAAGTCACCTGCAAAGGCGCTGGGGCGGGCATTCTGCAGAATATTCCGAAAATGGTTGCTATGACAAAAGCTGTTGTAAACGCCACTAAACTTCCTGTTACCGTTAAAACCCGTTTAGGGTGGGACGAGGGTTCGAAGAATATCGAAGAAGTTGCTGAACGCCTTCAAGACATTGGTATTCACGCTCTCACTGTTCACGGAAGAACGCGTGTGCAGATGTATAAAGGAGAAGCCAATTGGGAACTTATTGCGAAGATTAAAGAAAACCCGCGCATTCATATTCCCATCTTCGGAAACGGCGATATCGACTCTCCTGAAAAAGCGTGGGAATACAAAAATAAATACGGCGTTGATGGAATCATGGTTGGCCGAGCCAGCATTGGTTATCCGTGGATATTCCGAGAGATTAAGCATTACTTCAAAACACAGGAATTGCTTCCCCCTCCGACCATCGCCGAGCGAGTTGAGGCATGTAAAAGTCATTTCGAATTTTCTCTTCGTTGGAAAGGTGATAAACTCGGTATTCTCGAAATGAGAAGACACTATACCAACTACTTCAAAGGAATTCCAAACTTCAAGCCTTTCCGAATGGAATTAGTAACCTCTATGGATATTGATTTCATTCGAAAAAAGTTGGATGACATAACTCAGTTTGAAATCTAATTTCAAGTTTAACTTTGCAGCATCTAGAATAATCTATACTTGTTCAGGTGAAAAAATTATACAACACAGAAGATAAGCGCGTCCTGCGCCAGCGGATGCTCGCAGACAGCACTCCGCGAACAACAGTTTCATTTTACAAATACCATCAGATTGAAAATCCGCAGGTCTTTCGCGACGACCTTTTCGCGCGTTGGAGCGCACTTGATGTTCTAGGCAGAACTTACATCGC
This sequence comes from Flavobacteriales bacterium, assembly GCA_044354975.1. Classification (GTDB taxonomy): domain Bacteria; phylum Bacteroidota; class Bacteroidia; order Flavobacteriales_D; family Sanyastnellaceae; genus CAIZGX01. Next base: position 19,450 of record JBIKZA010000021.1, on the reverse strand, counting down.
TTCGGAAGGAATTAACGCACAGGTTTCAGTTCCAACTGAAAATTTCGAATCGTTTGTCAAAAACCTTTTCTCCATAGATTTTCTAAACGGTATTCGTCTGAACACCGCCGTTGACGAGGGAAAATCTTTCTATGCATTGAAAGTAAAACTTCGAAACAAAATCGTTGCAGACGGCATTGAAGATCCTAACTTCGACCCTTCAAATACAGGGAAATATTTAAATGCAGAGGAGTGGAACAATCAGCTTTCCGACCCGAACACGGTAGTTGTAGACATGCGCAATCACTACGAAAGTGAAGTGGGGCATTTCGAAGGCGCTATCTGTCCGGATGTAGACACCTTCCGCGAAGAACTTCAAGTCGTTGAAGACATTCTTCAAAACGACAAAGACAAGAAGGTGCTCATGTATTGCACGGGCGGAATTCGTTGTGAAAAAGCTTCGGCATACATGAAACACAAGGGGTTCGAAAATGTCTATCACTTAGAAGGTGGAATCATAAAATATGCTCGTGATGCGAAAGCAAATGATTTAGATGTCAAATTCAAAGGTGTGAATTTTGTATTCGATGAGCGTCTTGCTGAGCGCATCTCTGACGAGGTTATCGCAACGTGCCATCAGTGTGGCGAACCGTTCGATCATCACACGAATTGTTTGAACCTCGGTTGTCACATCTTATTCATTCAATGCCACACATGCAAAGAGAAATACGAGAATTGTTGCTCTGAAGAGTGTCAAAATATCACTCATTTGAGTGAAGAAGAACAAAAAGAACTGCGCAAGAAAACGCCTGTAGTCCGCAACGTATATAAGAAAGGCCGCATGCCGAAGCTCACGAAATAATCATTTCTTGCGTGCGTGCTCAAAAATGTTATATTCGCAAAACGTAAAAAACCCTTAAGCGTTAATACTATGTACTGGACTTTAGAATTGGCCTCATATCTCGAAGACGCACCTTGGCCTGCAACAAAAGAAGAATTAATCGATTACGCTATGCGTGCTGGAGCACCGTTGGAAGTAGTGGAGAACCTTCAACAATTAGAAGACGAGGAAGAGGTATTCGAGAGCATCGAAGACATTTGGCCAGACTATCCTACAAAAGAAGATTTCTTCTTCAACGAAGACGAGTATTAATTTCTCTTTCGTAGCCTTATCCCATGCCAACAGCTGAGGAACAAAAGCAACTGAGGTACGACCTCGCGTATTTGCGCATGGCCAAAGAATGGGCTAAACTTTCGCATTGCACAAGAAAACAAGTCGCGGCGCTTCTTGTGAAAAATGGCGTTATTATTTCAGACGGATACAACGGCACCCCAAGCGGGTTTCCGAATGCCTGTGAAAACGATATAGGAGAAACCCATTGGTACGTCCTACACGCAGAGGCGAACGCAATTCTAAAAGTTGCGAAGTCTACAAACAATGCCCACGGCTCAACATTGTACATAACACTCAGTCCTTGTAAGGATTGCTGTAAGCTTATTCTTCAGTCGGGAATTACCCGTATGGTGTACTTAAATGCATACAAAGACACGACGGCAATAGATTTTTTAAGAAATTCAGGGGTAGAAGTTGTTCAACGCGAATTGCCAGAATAAACGTTATCTTTTCCACTTCGAAACAAAACCATGTCTGAAGAAATACAAAACGAAAAATCTGGTAAGTCGCCCTTACAGCCATTGTATTATGCTTTTGTGTTAATCGCAGGAATTCTTATTGGAACTCTTCTTGCCGATAAAAACCTACTTACCATAAAAACAGGGAAAGAAGACAATCCAAACAAACTCGTTAGTCTTATTGATTTTATTGAAGACAATTACGTAGACAGCGTAGATAAAAAGAAAATCATTGACGACGCCATCGCATCAATTCTTAAAAATTTAGATCCACACAGCTATTATTTAAACCCTGAAGAATACGCGAAAGCAAAAGAAGAAATGTCCGGCTCGTATGAAGGCGTTGGTATTGAGTTCTTAATCCTTCGCGACTCGCTTATGGTGAATCGTGTCGTTCCATTCGGACCAAGCTTCCGAGCTGGAATTCAGTCCGGCGATCGAATTGTTCAAGTAGACGGAAAAGATATTTCCGGTAAATCATTGAACAACGAAGGTGTTATGAAAATGCTGAAGGGTGAAGCTGGAAGCACTGTTAACATTAGTGTTCTTCGAAAAAAAGAATATGTTAATTTCAATGTTGAAAGAGGCTCTCTTCCTCTGCCAAGTGTACCTTCTTTCTATAAAGTAGAAGACGGTCTTGGTTACATTAAAATTGACCGTTTTGCAAAAACAACCTACGATGAATTTCTAACGGCTGGAAATTCACTTAAAAATCAAGGGTGCACGAAGTTCATTTTGGATTTGCGCGGAAACGGCGGTGGGCTGCTCGATCAAGCCACTAGCATCGCTGAAGAGTTCTTAGAAAAAGACCGATTAATGGTTTACACCGCGGGTAACCACTCTGGAAGAAACGATTACAACACTCAGAAACGCGGTGCTTTCGCAGATATTCAAGTAACAGTTCTTATCGACGAATATAGCGCATCAGCCAGTGAAATTGTTGCGGGTGCCCTTCAAGATTGGGATCGTGCAATTGTTGTTGGAAGACGTTCGTTTGGAAAAGGATTGGTTCAAAGTGAAATCGAGTTGCCCGACAAAAGTGCTCTTCGCTTAACCACCGCTCGATATTACACCCCTACAGGAAGATGCATTCAAAAGCCATACGGAGATTCTTCCAAATATTTCAACGAAACTCATCAGCGCTGGTCAAGCGGAGAATTGTTCAATCAAGACAAAATCACGCATGTCGATTCCTTGAAGTTCTACACCCCTTCCGGAAGAGTGGTATACGGTGGTGGGGGAATTACTCCGGATGTGTTTATTCCTTTCGACTCAACGTCAACATCATTTGCCTTAATCGACATCATTAACTTCGGAATTCTTCGTCATTTGAGTTTCGATTATGTCGATCAAAATAGATCGCAACTTTCAAACTGGAAGTCCTTCGATTTATATCAAAAAAATTACAAAACAGAAGATGCACTTTTAGAAAAAACACTCCAATCTGCGAAGGAAAATAACATCTTATACACCAAGGCAGAAGTTGCAAAACTGAAGGCGCAATGTTCTCTTCGATTTAAAGCTCAAATCGCACGCGCGTTGTTCGATGAAAACGCTATGATTCGCATTATGAATGGAGAAGATCCTGAGTTAATTAAGGCTGTAGAGATTTCTAAAAACTACAACTCTTACTTCTACCATAACTAATGGACACGCTTTCCAAACAGGAACGCCTCTATAAAAAGAAATCAATAGAGTCGCTGTACGCTCAAGGAAAAAGCATTAAGACTCCTGCACTGATTTGCTTGTACCACGCTTCTGAAGAAGTTTCTGAATTTCCTGTCCAAGCGCTATTCACTGCGCCCAAGCGCCGATTCGCAAGAGCGCATGACAGAAATAGAATAAAGCGACTCATAAAAGAGGTTTATCGAAAAGAAAAGCAACCCCTTTATGATCACCTCAACAACATGGGTGAAAAATTATCGTTAGCCTTTATCTTTACGGGAAACCGCATCCCCGATTATGATTATGTGGAACAAAAAGTTAAGTACCTCATCAAACAACTTATTTCTGTTACGAACCAAGAGCATTCAACCCATGAAAATACTTAAGCCTTCTCTACTTTTTTTATTGCTCTCTTTCTTTTCATTTTCTTCTTTTGCACAGCCAAACCAATCTACTAATTACTTCGAGGTGGTTAAAAACCTCGAAATTTTTACAGATGTTTTCAGACAACTTGATCAACTTTATGTCGAAGAGTCTACTCCTGGAAACTTGGTGAATACAGCCCTTTCAGGCATGTTGGCATCATTAGACCCTTACACCGTTTATTACCCTGAATCTAAAATAGAAGACGCTATGTATCTTCAAACAGGAAGATACGGAGGTGTTGGGGCGCGTGTAGATTTAGTAAACGGAAGGAATACTGTTCTTGAAGTTTTCGAGTCGTTTCCCGCATACAAATCCGGACTTCGTGCTGGAGATATTCTTACGCACATTAACGGAAAACCTGTGGATGGAATTGACCTCGATGACGTTGAAGATGGCTTAACCGGAACGCCTGGCAGTATTGTGAATTTAACTGTTGTTCAACTTGGCAAATCCTCTTCAACAGAATTAGCTGTAACCCGGGAGAGTATTAAAACCCCCGACGTGCCTCACTTTCAATTGCTCGAGAACAACGTTGGATACATTAAGCTCGACGAATTCACGCAAACCGCATCAGAAGATGTGAAGACTAGCTTTAACACATTGAAGGGAAAAGGCATGAATAAGCTCATCTTAGATCTTCGTGGAAACGGCGGCGGTTTGCTCCTCGAAGCGGTTAAAATCGTGAATTTCTTTGTGCCTAAAGGGACTGAGATCACGCGTACAATGGGAAAGACAGAGTCTTGGAAACAGCTTTACATCGGTCAATACGACCCTCTAGACTTAACCATTCCTTTGGTGGTATTGATAGATGAGATGTCGGCCTCCGCCTCTGAAATTGTAAGCGGAAGTCTTCAAGATTTAGACCGCGCAGTTATTGTTGGTGTTCCTTCTTTTGGAAAAGGATTGGTTCAACAAACCTTAGATCTTTCTTACAATGCTAAAATGAAAGTCACTGTCGCAAAGTACTACACACCAAGCGGAAGATGCATTCAGAAGCTTGATTATGGCAACAAAAAAGACGGACACGCCACACAAATAGACACTACTAAAATCAGAACATTCTACACCACGAGCGGCAGACCAGTAAAAGACGGTAGTGGTATTTATCCAGATATTCTAATCACACCTAGCGCTTCAAAAGATATCCTTTCACAACTTCAAAAGAATTTCACCTACTTCCGATTTGGCGTTGAATTCAAGAAAACACATGCGTCTATCGACTCTGCTGGAAGCTTTGTTATTTCATCAAAAGACTATACCGACTTTGTGCAATTCGCAAAAGCAAACGCGAAAGATTTCGTTCCTACGTGGTACGATCACATCCAAAAACTTGAGAAAGAATTGGCCAATCAAAGCGTTGTAAATCCTGCACTAAAAGAACAGCTCAGCAACTTACAAAACGGAATAGCTGGGGCTTTCGAGAGTTCATTACTCCAACTTCAAACTGAAATCACTCCGAAAATAGAGGCTAAAATTGTTGAGATGTATTACTTCCGTTCGGCAGCTATCAAACAATCGTTAACCAACGATCCGCTAATTCGAGCTTCACAAGAAGTCTTTCAAAAAAACTATTCATCCATTCTTGCGGGACCCGCAATCAGAGAAAACAAATAAGACGTGCTGAAATTCTTCAGTCATCCTAAAACTCAATTAGCCGCTCTAGCTGTTTGGGCATTTATGCTTCCCTTGTGGAACTTAGGGATGTCTGTAGCCATGTTTTTTCTGCTTTTCGTTGCCGTAGCTACTGCCATTGAAAAAAAGGCCTTCGTTCTTCTTCCCGTCTTAAAAAAACCAATATACCTGAGCTTCCTTGTTGTTTGGTTTCTTATTCTTTTGGGAATTTTTCGTGGTGGTGAAAACAACCTCTTGTGGAAGGAAGTTAAAACGCTTCTCCCTCTGGTCCTCGCTCCCCTATTCTTACAAAATCTAAATCCTCTCTCGAAATCAGAAGAATCCGTTATTTGGAAAGTGTTTTTCTCTGCCGTCGGTATTTCTGCATTCGCCTGCGTAGTATACGCGGCTACCAAATACCCCCTTCCCGAGCCTCGAAGCGCTTCTTTGTTCATCTCACACATCCGGTTCAGTTTAATGGCTGTATTGGCGCTTATTGGCGCTTGGGGGTTGCCTAATGTTATTTCGCTACCATTCAAAATAGCTCTTTCCGTTGTTGTGTTCTTGTTTTTCTTTTTTGTTGGAACACTCACCGGTTGGGGATTCTTAATTGTTTTAATCATTCTCCTCTTTGCCTCAAAGTCGAAACGAAACAAATTCATCGTTTTAGGAACAACACTTACACTCGCTTCTACGTTACTTTTTTTTCTTTCGAAAAACACAGATTCAACCAACTTCCAACCCGAACAAATTGAATCTTCTCGTGGCGAGAAATACATTCATCAACCAGCCAATTTTCAAACTGAAAATGGAAATCGTATTTTCATAAACATTGCCCCGGTTGAGCTAAATAGCGCTTGGCTTGCCCGAACAAATCACCCGTTGCTTCAGAAGGACTCAAGGGGACAACTCGTTCAAACAACACTTATTCGTTATTTAGCAAGCAAAGGTTTGTCAAAAGACGCAGATGGAATTCAACAATTATCAGATACTGATGTTTCGAATATTCTGGCTGGAAATACCAATTGCAACGAACCGCATTGGAGCGCGTTAGAAAAACGTTGGCACCAAATTGTCTTCGAGTATCAAACCTATAAAAGTGGCGAAAATCCCAGCGGACACTCGGTTTTCCAACGGTTGGAATACTACAAGGCAGCCAAATTCATTATACAGCAAAACCTTCTTTTCGGGGTGGGGCAAGGAAATGTGAAACAAGCTTATCACGAGGCCTACATACAAACTTCTCCTAACCTCGATGAAAAAGTACAACACGCTGTGCACAATCAATTCTTGTCGTATTGGATTGCTGCTGGAGCTATAGCTTTGCTCAGCTTCTTCTTGTATTTCTTTTTTATGTGGAAAGTTGCGTGTAAAAACACCCTCGCCTTGGCGTTTGTTGTTTTAGCGTTTTTATCTTGTCTCACAGAAGACACGCTCACAACTCAGCCAGGAGTAGCATTCTTCGCGTTCTTCAGCACGTTCTTCTTCTTCCTTCCGAAAAAAGAAAATTAGTCTTTCATTTGAAGGCGCGTCGGTGCATTTGCAACTTCCCAGGCGGTAGAGAATACCAATTGAGCAATGCTGCACATCTTGTCGTAAAGAATCTTTTCCGGATCATCACCAGGCTTGTGATAATCTTCATGAACCCCACTAAAATAAAAAATTACAGGAATATTGTTCTTCGCGAAATTGTAATGGTCTGAACGGTAGTAAAACTGGTTAGGATCGTCTTCAGAATTAAAGGTGTAGTCTAACGCGAGATTAGACGTTTCCTTGTTTACCTTTTCAGAAATGTTATGCAGGTCCATACTTAAACGATCACTTCCAATTAAGTAAACATATTTCTCATTGTCTTTGTGCGCTTCGTCTACACGACCAATCATATCAATATTCAAGTCACAAACTGTGTTTTCCATTGGATAAACCGGGTGTCTTGTGTAGTAATCACTTCCGAACAATCCTTTCTCCTCGCCGCTTACATGAAGAATAAGTATGCTGCGCTTAGGCCCGTTTCCGTCTTTTTTCGCTTGAATAAAAGCCTCAGCAATTTCCATAGCTGAAACCGTTCCTGAACCATCGTCATCTGCACCGTTGTTTATCTCTCCATTCACAATGCCTATGTGATCGTAGTGGGCAGACACAACAACAATTTCGCTCTTCAAATTTTCATCGCTTCCTTCAATGAAAGCCAATACATTTTCGCTAGAAACCATTTCATCCGTTACACTTACATTCAATACGGCTTCAACCTCTCTTTCACAAAGTCTTATGGTTTTATTTGAAAAAAGTGGTTTTCTCTTCTTCTTTAAACCATCTAAGTTTTTTGCAAGATCTAGATTGAACCACTCGTTGGCTGATTTTTCATTGGTGAAAATCAATGGAATTCCTGTCGCAACAGCAACGTCCATATCTTCAATCAACTCCATCTTTTCAGACTCCAACCAAAACTTAATTCGTGGTAAGAACGTTGCATAATCTCTTCGAATCACAACAATAGCCTTCGCTCCTTGTTGTTGTGCCAACGCTACTTTTAACCCAGGATCATAGGACCAATCGCTAAGCTGTTCTGTATCTCCTGAAATAAGTGACTTCCCTTTTTTGTTTTTGGGTTCCCCGTCCATCAAAACAACCAAAGCGTCCTTCACATCTAATCCAGCATAACTATTGTAGCGACCCTCAGATATTCCGTAACCAGCAAAAACAATTTTTGTAAATGTCTTTGTTCCTTCTAAACCATCTGCATCCAATGAGAAAATATCTTTAGAGCTCTCGTAATTCTTTCCATTTACGGTAAGCATCGTAGAGATTAATTTTCTTTTTCTTAATGGAAAACTTTGTTGCTGAACACCTGTGTTATAGCCTTTTTCTAAACCCAAAGACTCATAGTAATTCTCAAGATATAACGCTGCCTTCTTTTGCCCGGGCTTACTGGTTTCTCTTCCTTCAAAATCATCTGCTGCTAAAATGAATAGTTGCTCTTTAAGCTCCTTTACAGTAATGGTATTCATATACGTATTTCGCTTATCATGTGCATCTAACGAGTTTTGTGCACTCGTTGAAAGAGCAGCACAAACACAAAAAATTCCGATTACTTTTTTCATTTTACAAATCAATTTTTTCTACACGTTTCGCATGTCTTCCTCCTTCAAACGGCGTATTTAAAAACGCTCTTACCATAGCTTTAGCAACTTCGGGTGTAACAAATCTTGCAGGTATAGACAATATATTTGCATCGTTATGCTGACGAGCAAGCGTCGCAATTTCTTCCGTCCAACATAATGCAGCTCTTACACCTGCGTGTTTGTTAGCCGCAATACTTACCCCGTTCGCAGAACCACAAAGCAATATTCCACGTGAATCATTATTTACACTTTCCGCAACAGAATGCGCATAGTCTGCGTAGTCACAGCTATCCGCTGATGGACAGCCTTTATCTTCTATTTGTATGGAGGGAAATTCGGTTACCATCCATTCTTTTAACACTTCTTTCATTTCGAAACCAGCGTGATCAGAACCTATATATAGTTTCATATTCTTTTAGATTTGTACAAACTTATTCTCTTCTTTTCTGTTTTGAATAACAATGTGAATGGAAAGCGAAGTCTTTTAACAACTTACAATTTTTTATGTTTCTAACGTGTGAATAACTGTTCAAAACAAAATTTTTACTTTCAGTTAAATGGAGCGCTTATACAAATACCTCATTATTCAAAATTTAGTTCTTACTACTTTAACTTTGTTATGAACGAAAACCTTCAACATAAAAATAGCTTTTACACCATACATAATATCAACAAACAATCATTTCAACACTGTTGTTGAATAATCAGAAAACCATTCAATTTCATAGGTTTAAGTAATTTTTTATTGTTAAGAACATGTTCCTTGAATGATAATAAACTGAAAACCTAACAATAACAAAAGAACTTACTGACGGTATTAACAGCCCTATTACTATTACTATTTCTTTTTATAAAGAATATAATTAGATAGTAGATGTTGGTGAAAACAAAGTTAGACTCAAATTCGTTTTGAATTGGAAATGATACCGACCTTTGAAAAATGAAATCACTAGGAATATTAATCACTTTGCTCTTGGCTTTTCAGTTACCACTGTTGGCTCAAAACGAATACAAAGTGTTTTATTATCCAAACGGTCAAAAAAGCAGTGAAGGTTTTTTAGTGGAGGGTAAACCGAATGGTTACTGGAAGAATTATTTTGATACCGGAGTATTGAAATCAGAAGGAAATAGAAAAGATTTTCAACTGGATTCCACGTGGAAGTTTTTTCGAATGGATGGAAGTCTCCAGCAGTCTATCGAATATCAGGCAAATGTCAAAACAGGTGTTGAATGTTATTACGATTCGTTAGGAAGGAAAGATCGAATGCTTACTTACTTAAATGATTTAAAGAGTGGTCCAGCTGCTGAGTATTTTTCTTCAGGAATACAAAAAACATCGTTCAATTATGTGAATAATCAGATTGAAGGAAAGTATTTTGAATATGCAGAAGATGGGAGAGTAATAACTAGAAGAACATACAAAAACGGATTAATTTATTCGGAAGAGAAAATTAATAGATACAATAAAAATGGTCAGCGTGTAGGTTTATGGATAGACCTAAGAGATAACGGTAAGCTGAAAGAAGAAGGAAATTATTTAAACGGGCTAAAGGAAGGGACATTTAAAGTCTACAATAAGCAAGGAGAATTTTTAAAGTTTGAATTTTATGAATTAGGTGTTTTAAAAGAGAATACAGAGGAAACAGAATTCGTAAAAATTAAGAAATATTATGATGAAAAAGGAAGAGTAATAGAACGTGGAGGAACTAAAAACGGTTTGAAACACGGAACGTTTCAAACGTTAGATTCCACGGGAAACATAATATTTTCAAGATTGTATTTAAACGATATTAAGCAAGCTGAGGGAAAGTTTGATACGCTAAATAGGGAGATTGGAGAATGGAAATATTTCTTTCCAAGCGGGTCATTGAGGTCAAGCGGGTCGTACTCTAACGGAAAAAAAACAGGAGACTGGAAATATTATTTTGAGAATGGAAAGTTAGAACAAACGGGTAAGTACGATAATAATTTTATATCAGGAAAGTGGTTGTGGTATTATTCAAATGGAATATTATTGAGAGAAGAGTATTATCGAAAAGGTAAATTAGATGGACATTATATTGAGAACGATAGCTTGGGTAAGGTTGTGTTAGAAGGGGATTTTGCAGATGGATTGAAGCAAGGAAAGTGGTTTCGTAATATAAACGACCATAAGGAAGAGGGTGAATATATAGACGATGAGCGAAACGGACTTTGGGTATTTACTCATTCAAACGGAAATAAAATGTTTGAAGGAAAATTCGAGTTAGGTGTTGCGGTTGGTAAACATGAATATTTTTATTTGGACGGCAAGCCTGAAATGAAGGGAGGGTATGAAGGCGGTGAATTAGAGGGTGATTGGATGTATTTTGATGATGAAGGTAATTACATTAATACTGTAACTTACCAAGCTGGAAAGCTTTACAAAGTGGACGGTGTCAAATTGAAAGAAAGAAAGTAGATTGTTTCACATGAAATTATCTACCCAGATGAATCAATAGAATCGATACATCGGAAGGATTCACCCCACTAATTCTACTTGCTTGTCCCACAGTTGCCGGCCTGACCTTTGAGAGTTTCTGTCGAGCTTCAATACTCATAGAGGTTAGTTTGAGATAATCGAACTCAGGTGACAATTGAATGTGATCTAATCGTGTGAGTTTGTCGGCCATATCCCTTTCTCGCTGCAAATAACCTGCGTATTTTACGCTTATTTCCACAGCAGCTAGAACTTCACCCTTGTTTTCGGTTAACGTTGAAATTTCGGCCTGTAAATCAGTGTTGACTGAAATAATATCATCTAAGCTGACTTGTGGTCTTGTAAGTAATGTGACGAGCTTAAGTTTTTGATCAATAACCGCACTCCCCTTTGAAAGAAGCAATTCGTTGATTTCTTCTGGTGAAGTGGAGGTTTTTTCAATACACTTCATCAATGATTTTATATCGACTCTTTTCTTTTCAAGTAGCTCCATCCGCTCGTCAGAGGCAAGACCTATCGCGTGTGATAGAGGAGTTAACCTCTCATCAGCATTGTCTTGTCGCAATAAAGTTCTGTATTCAGCCCTACTCGTAAACATGCGATAAGGCTCGTCAGTGCTTTTTGTAATTAAATCATCTATTAAAACACCGATATACGCCTCGTCTCTACGTAAGATAAACGGGTCTTTTTCTTGAACGAATAAACCAGCGTTTATGCCCGCAACAATTCCTTGTCCTGCCGCTTCTTCGTATCCGGTTGTTCCGTTGATTTGCCCCGCAAAGAATAAACCTGAAACATCCTTGCTTTCAAGCGTTGGTTTCAGTTGATCAGGTGGAAAATAATCGTATTCGATGGCGTATCCAGGACGGAACATCTTAGCTTTTTCAAACCCTGGAATTAGGTTGAGTGCTTTCTGTTGGACCTCTTCAGGGAGACTTGTAGAGAATCCGTTGAGATATATTTCCACGGTTTTCCATCCCTCCGGTTCCACAAAAAGTTGGTGCGAATCTTTATCAGCAAATCGAGTAATCTTATCTTCAATAGACGGACAATAACGAGGCCCTGTTCCGGTAATTCTTCCGGTGAACATTGGGCTTTGCTCAAATCCAGTTGCGAGAACTTCATGCACAAGACTGTTGGTGTGTGTTATCCAGCAACATCTTTGTTTCGTGATTTTCGGCTGGTGCGCGAACGAGAAGCGTTGTGGATTTTCATCGCCTTCTTGAACTTCCATTTTAGAATAATCCAACGATCTTCCGTCAATGCGAGGAGGCGTTCCAGTCTTCATTCTGCCTGCTCTAAACCCTAATGAAACCAACTGTTCTGTAATTCCGTGTGAAGCCTTCTCGCCTATTCTTCCACCACCGAATTGTTTCTCTCCAATATGTATAACACCGTTGAGAAAAGTGCCACTCGTTATAACTACCGCATCGCAAAAAAACGTCATACCAAGCGCGGTTTTCAAACCCTTCACACAGCCGCCCTCTATGATAATTTCATTCACAGAGTCTTGCCAAAAATCGACTCCCGGGGTTTGCTCCAACGCGTTTCTCCACTCTTCTGCGAACAACATCCGATCGTTTTGGGTTCGCGGACTCCACATAGCCGGACCCTTACTTAAATTGAGCATGCGATACTGAATTGCAGATAGGTCAGAGACAACACCACTGTAACCTCCGAGAGCATCTATCTCCCTGACTATTTGACCTTTAGCTACACCACCCATGGCTGGATTACACGACATTTGTCCAATTTTATTCATATCCATGGTGATTAATAACACGCTATTTTTGAGATTCGCAGCCGCAGCCGCAGCCTCATTTCCAGCATGTCCAGCACCCACAACTATAACATTATAATGTTTATTCATTTTTTGAATGTTTCACGTGAAACGTATTTTTAACACATTTTAAAAGCCCTCACAACAGTGCGAATTTAGTAAAAAATAACGAGATACACAAGTCTTCATTTTGAATCATTTCAACTTTTTCTTTTTTGCCTTTGTCTTGAAAACCAAGGAGATGAAGAACCCCGTGAGCAATGACCCTCAGAAGTTCGTTATTATATTCGACCTTATGAGCAGTAGCGTTTTCTAGAACCCGTTCCACGCTAATAAAGATATCGCCCGATATAAAATCACCTTCACAGTAATCAAACGTGATGATGTCTGTGTAATAATCGTGTTGGAGGAAATTCTGATTAACCTCAAGAATTTTCTCATCGGAGCAAAATACAAAAGCCAATTCACCTACTTTTTTGTCGTGTTTCGAGACGAATTCTTTAATCCAGGCTTTTAAAAGCCGTTTTGAAGGTGTTTTAGTGTGCACACCCTCATTATGGAATGAAATGCTGTTCATGGCCACGAAAATGCCTTCGTTTTTCAGTCACAACACATCTTATTTCGAAACTTGACGAACAAGCAGTGGTTAACAATTCAAAATCTTTGAAGAGAACCCAACTTAATTGTTCTGCAATTTTGAAAGACATTAAAAGAACTATGAGAAAGATTCAAATTATTTTTACGCTAGCAGCAATGGTGGCTGTTGGTTTTGTGGGCTGTGTCCCTCAACGAAAATTCACTGAAGTGAAGTCAGCGAAGGACACGTCTGATTCCGAGAATAAGGAATTGCAGAAGCAGCTAGATAATGTTAGCGCTGTAACAAAGGAGCAAGGGACAACGATAGAAACCCTGAAAAAATCGGTAAATAAATTAAACGAAGACACCACGCTTTATGGCAAGGAGTATCGACGTCTTCGTTTGATGTACGATAAGGTAAATGATTTGAACAACGAATTATTATCGAAGAATGAAAAGCTTTATAATAACTCACTCGAAGAAAACAAAAAGCTTCTTCGCGATTTAGAGCGAGCGAAGGAAGCTCTTCAGATCAAAGAAGATTCGCTGTATAAGCTTGAAAAATCCGTGAAGGAAAAACAAGCCGCACTTTCTAAAGCACAAAAGGATTTGTTTGAAAGAGAAGTGAAAATTAAAGAGCTCGACTCACTTCTTCAGGCTCAAAGAAGTGCTAGTGAATTGTTAAGAGCAAAGCTGGAAGCGGCATTAATGAATTACAAGAATAAGGGAATTACCGTGCGCGAAGAAAACGGAAAGGTTTACGTAAGCATGGAAGCGCAGCTTTTATTTCCTTCAGGAAAAACAGATATTAATCCAGATGGGAAGTCTGCAATTATTCAACTCGCAAAAATTATTCAAGACGAAAAAGATTTGAATATTATTGTTGAAGGACACACAGACAGTGACAAGATTAGTTCGGGCGGATCAATTCCAAGAGACAACTGGGAGTTGAGTGTATTGCGCTCAACGGAAGTCATAAAACTAATTACTTTGAACAGTACTATAGACCCTGCGCAATTAGCCGCTTCTGGAAGAAGCGAATACCATCCGTTGGACGCAAACGACAAGGCAAGAAACAGGAGGATAGAAATAATTCTTGAGCCAAACTTGAAAGAGTTATACAAGATTATTAAGTAAGAATCTTGAGAGAAAAAATGAAGGGGCTTCGGCCCCTTTTTTAGTTCAAGAAACAAGCTAACATGCTCATTATGCTAGAGTTAATGGGATTATTAACGGAATGTTGTTGAAATGTTAAATCGAAGTTAGAAATATCAGCTCGTTCGCGCTATAAGTTTGGCTAAATCAAACATTTTTTATTATGAAAAAAATCTTTTTGTTTTGCGCTTCAATAGCGCTAGTGGGCACAATGAACGCTCAGTTGACATCTAAGAAAGGTGAGAACTATTTACCACAAGCCGGTGACTACGCGATTGGCGCAGATGCATCTTCAATGTTGTCATACTTTGGCAATATGCTTAATGGTGGTACTAACACCGGTTTTGGAATGGGATATACCAATGGAGCAACAGCGATCACGGGTAAGAAATTCATGACAGATAAAATGGCTTATCGCGGAATGGTTCGCATTGGCTTCGGTTCAGACAAAGTAACTACACCAGCGGCTACGGGTGAAGATGTAGTAACAACAAGCTACAACAACGTTACTTTAGGTGGTGGTGTTGAGTATCGTCGTGGAAGCACTCGTCTTCAAGGTTACTATGGCGCTATGGCTATGGTTGGTCTAGGCGGCGGAAAAACATCATACGAGTATGGTGCGGGTACCGTTGCGGGTGATCTTACTGAAGAAAAAGACGGTTCTACATTCGGTTTGGGTGTTCGTGCTTTTGTAGGTGCGGAGTATTTCGTTTTACCTAAGATTTCTATCGGTGGTGAATTCGGATGGGGACTAGGTTTCTCTAGCACAGGTGCTTCTGAAACAACTGTTCAGGGCGCTCCGGTAGTAACGGGCGGAAAATCTTCTTCTTTCGGAATTGATACTGATAACAACGCGTTCGGAGTTGCTCCAGCGGCGGTATTGATTCACTTCCACTTCTAATTGAAGTTTAAGAATATTGAAAAGGGTCTCGCAAGAGACCCTTTTTTGTTGAAAAAATTTATAAGGAAGAATTACTCCACCGTCACACTCTTCGCCAAATTCCTTGGTTGATCTACGTTACAGCCGCGCATGATAGCAACGTGGTACGAGAACAACTGCAAGGGAATAACAGAAACGATAGGAACTAAACTGTCGTCGGTACGAGGAATTTCAATCACGTGATCGGCCATGCCTTTCACGGTTTTGTCGCCTTCGGTAACAATGGCAATGATTTGTCCCTTGCGGGCTTTCACTTCCTGAATATTGCTAACTACTTTTTCGTACGAAGCCCCCTCTGTTGCAATAACAATAACCGGCATGTTCTCGTCGATAAGAGCAATAGGCCCGTGCTTCATTTCTGCAGCCGGATACCCTTCAGCATGAATATAAGAAATCTCCTTAAGCTTCAGAGCGCCCTCTAGAGCCACCGGGAAGCTGTAACCCCTTCCAAGGTACAAAGCGTTTGAACAATGCTGGTAAATGGCCGCTATGGACTCTGTAATGGCATTTGTCTTCAACACTTGCTCAACCTTTAACGGAAGAGATCCCAATTCAGCCATTAAACGAGTGGTTCTTTCGTTAGAAATTACGCCACGCTTTTGCGCAACACTCAATGCAATCTGATAAAGAACGACTACTTGCGCAGTGAAGGCTTTAGTAGACGCCACGCCTATTTCAGGACCAGCGTGCGTATAAGCGCCACAATGAGTGGCTCTTGAAATAGAACTTCCAACAACATTACACACACCGAAAATTAAAGCGCCACGCTCTTTCGCAAGTTCAATTGCAGCAAGCGTATCCGCTGTTTCTCCTGATTGAGAAATGGCAATAACAATATCAGTAGGGTAGATAATCGGATTTCTATATCTGAACTCACTCGCATATTCAACTTCAACTGGAATACGTGCGAAGTCTTCGAACAAATATTCTGCTACGAGACCTGCATGCCAAGAGGTTCCGCATGCAACGATTAAGATTCGTTGTGCTGTTTTCCAACGCTCTTCGTGCTCATCAATTCCGCTCATTTTAATGAGTCCGGTTTTAAGGTTCACACGTCCGCGAATAGAATCTTCAATGCTGCGAGGCTGCTCGTGAATTTCCTTCAACATGAAAGAATCATAGCCACCTTTTTCAATGGCTTCAAGCTTTAATTCTAACGCTTGAATGTAAGGTGTCTGACCTTGGTTCTCAATATTTACAATGGTTAATCCCGTCGCGCGATCTACGCGAGCAACCTCCTCATCGTTCAAGTAAACCACATTTTTAGTGTACTCGATAATGGGTGTTGCGTCACTGGCAATATAGAAATCGTCGTGCGCCCCAATTCCAATTACCAACGGACTGGATTTCTTCGCAACAATAAGTTGATCTGCATTTGATTTGTCTAAAACAACAATAGCATATGCACCGTGAACTTCAGCAAGAGCAAGTCTCACCGCCTCGAAAAGACTAACACCTTCGGCGTTACGAACATCTTCAATTAAGTGCACTAAAACTTCTGTATCCGTATCGCTTAAAAACACATGTCCACGATTCATTAACTCCTGTTTAATGGTCGCGTAATTTTCAATAATACCGTTGTGAATTAAAGCAATGCTGCCATCGCCGCTGCAATGCGGGTGAGCATTTGCATCATTCGGAACACCGTGTGTTGCCCACCGCGTGTGCCCAATGCCAATGTGTGAAAGAGGCTTTACCGCGCCTACAACATTTTCTAAGTCTACAACTTTTCCTTTACATTTCTTAACGATGAGCTCGCCATTTTCGATATACGCCATTCCAGCGCTGTCATACCCGCGGTATTCTAATCGGCTAAGACCTTTAATTACCTTTTCATAAACCGGCTCATTGCCTAAGTAACCAACAATTCCACACATATAAGGAATTTTTTTAGTTTGAATATGTAATGATCAAGCGTAAATTTTCAACATTATTCTCTGAAAACTCAGGGCCGTGTAAAATGGTCCTGTTAACGGACACACCCGCGGCGCCCGAAACAATGAACAAGGGTGTGTTTTCTAATTCTCCGGAAATAACTTTTTGAACATATTGGGTAATGTTCATACGATATCTTTTGTTTGATTCCTCAACCCCACCTCCAATGTTTCCACTGAATTGATCTGGAAGAGCAACCAAAGTTCCTTCACTGTTTTGATAGAAAATGAAAATTTGTGAAGTGGGAGCATACCTTGAATCGGGCTCGTATGGCACAATGAGCTCGGCTTTGTTTATGATTCTGCCCTCGCTCATTTGAAGATCTAACAGGTTTGGAAGCACCAACTTCGTTTTGATTCCAGCGCCAGCTTGTAAATACATTGTGCTTTGATTGGCAAGAGTGTCTGCCGTAACCAGACCTTGCAGTTCAGGTTGAGTGGCATACTGATAAAAATGTTGAAGTTGGGAATACCTGCCACAATCCGATGTTACCGGGAATTCGTAGAAGGTAGTATCGGCAAGACCTCCGTTGTCGTATCGATAGTAAACCGTTATTTTGCTGTTTATGTTTGTGAGATCCAACGCAACCACACCCATAGGGTATGAGCCCGCCTCCACTTTCAAACCTTTGAAATACGTTTGAAAATTTTCGTCTGATTCCAATGCTGTTGTGTCAGTTGGTTGAATAAGTCGGGTTCCCACACTTGTTTTTAACGGAATACGCAATTGTGGCGCAAGCGAATCTTCGGTGCCGAACAAGTATGTTTTTGGTTTGAATTGAAATGTTTGCGAAGCGTCTGCCAGCAAGTTTTCGCTCAACACAGGGGCATTGTACGAACTGTTGAAGCTTCCTGTTTTCGGCAAGTCGGCGCTTAGTTCTTTCACAGATAAATACCCTTCGCCAAGAGAGCCGTAGGAGTAACCCGTGTAGGCAACAGAGAAAATAACTGAGTCCACTTCGAAGATTTCTGGAAAACTAGGGTTTGCACCAGAAAGAGCGAATTGTGTTGAGAAACTAGCTAACGTGCGGCCAAAGGTTTCGTCGGTATACGACCCCAACAGGCAAGCCGAAAGCTCATCTGTAGAAAGGGTGTCTTCTCTAACAATGTAACTTAGAATGAGAGTATTATCGGATTGATTCGCGGATAATGTGTCTTCTTGCGGAAGAAGGCCATCTGCCTGCAAATCTGTTGGTTTTTTACAAGAACCAAAGAATAGTAAGGTTAGCGCACAAATCAAGAAGAGGACGTTCCTCATGGGTTAGTCGATCAAAATTGGTTTTGCGGCGTGTATCGTATCAAAAAACTCATCAATGGCTCCGTGAAAGTCTTCGCACTCGTAGGCTTTCAGAACAGGAACACTCAAGTTGTTTACCTCTTCCAAAAGCTTTGGATTAATATCTGCCTCGTGAATAACCACTCCGTCTGCATGGGCAAGAGCAACCTTCATTAGGTTAACATAATTCGAAGTTGAAAGATCTCCAAGGTGTTGCTGTCCAATTTGGTCGAATTGAACTTTTTTAGATAGACCCTTGTCTATTGACCCGGCGAAATCGTCTTTGTATAGCGAAACAACAATTTTACTTTCAGCAAAATGAGGGTCTCCTGCGAATACGTGCTTCACATAAAGTGGCATTAATGCAGAGAACCAACCGTGGCAATGCACGATATCAGGAGCCCAACCTAATTTTTTAACAGTTTCAAGCACCCCCTTCGAAAAGAAAATCATACGCTCTCCGTTGTCAGAGAATGGTTTGCCAGCCTCGTCATGCAAATAAGCTTTGCGATGAAAGAACTCTTCATTGTCTATGAAGTAAACCTGCAAACGAATTTGAGGAATACTCGCAACCTTAATAATCAAAGGGTGATCGGTGTCATCGACAATCAAATTCATTCCAGAAAGGCGAATAACTTCATGTAGCTGATGTCTGCGTTCGTTAATCTTTCCAAACCGCGGCATAAAGATGCGAGTCTCTTTGCCTCTTTCGTGCATGGCTTGAGGTATTTGACGAACTTGATTCGCTAATGTAGATTCCGGAGTGAATGGAAAAATTTCTTGACTTACAAAAAGAACTTTTGTTTTTTGCATAGAGATGTTTAGGTTTGCCTGAATTCAGTTTGCAAAGATATTATAAATCTTTTTTGAATTTTGCAACTTTTTGGCCTTAAAAT
>JBIKZA010000068.1:0-12339 GCA_044354975.1 Flavobacteriales bacterium | reverse complement strand
GCTAACTTCTCTACATTCACGCGAATTATTTCCTTTTCAACAACCTCAGGCTTCACAACCTCAGGCTCAGGAGTTGGCTCTGGTTTCGCAACTGGGGCTATTACTTTCGGTTCTTCCTTCTTTCCTTTTTTAGGTTCTTCCTTCTTAGGTTCAGCTGTTTTCTTTCCACGCTTTGGTTTCTCCATAGCTGAAAGATCGATCATACCGACAATCTTAACTTCATTGGTGCGCTCTTCGGGCTGCGTCTCAGGGATTGCTTCAACTGCAGGAGGTGCAACTTCTGTAGTAACTTTCACCTCTTCTTTCTTTACTGGTTTTTCAACCTTCGGAGCAACTGGCTCATTTGCAGACTTAACCTTCGCCTTTGGTTTTTCAACCTCGGCTTCTGGTCGCTTAAATTTCGCCAAATCTATGTCTGACAATTCTTCATTCTCTTCGTCCTTTCTCTTTTTATTGTCCGAGATACTCAACGACTCGCGAGATTCACGCAATTTCGTTGCTGCGGCTTGAACAAACTCTTTCGCTTTTTGGTCCGTAGAAAATTCAGCGCTAAGCATATCGTATACTTCAGCCTCAATTTTCGCCATTGGATTGTTATCCACTGTAACCCCTTTTTTCTTAAGGAATTCAATAATGGTATCCTTACTAACATTCAAGTTAGTGGCGGCCTTACCTAAGCGTTGTGGTCCTTTTGTTTCTGACATAAATCTTTTCCCGTTCCTTATAAAAACTATTTAACACATTGAAAATGTGCCCGAGCACTTTTTGAAAACCGAAACGAATTATTCGAACTCGGATTTCAAAATACTCAACACCTCATCAATGGTCTCTTCTTCTAAATCTGTACGCTTCACTAAATCTTCTTTCGGAATCTCGAGAACTGAACGAGCGGTATCGCAACCTATCGATTTCAATTCGTCGATAATCCAGCTGTCGATTTCGTCTGAGAATTCTTCCAAATCCACATCGTCGATGTCAACATCAGTTTCGCGATAAACGTCTAATTCATATCCACACAATCTTCCTGCAAGACGAATGTTGTGTCCACCTTTACCAATTGCCAAAGACACTTGGTCAGGTTTCAAGAACACGTCTGCCTTCGCATTGTCCTTATCGATACTAATACTTGAAATTTTCGCTGGCGCCAAAGCACGAGCAATCAACAAATTCTCATTTGTTGTGTAATGAATAACGTCGATGTTTTCGTTACGCAATTCACGAACAATTCCGTGAATACGTGAACCCTTCATACCTACGCATGCACCTACAGGATCAATACGATCGTCGTAACTTTCTACAGCAACCTTCGCGCGCTCACCTGGCTCACGAACAATTTTCTTAATGGTAATTAATCCATCAAATACCTCTGGAACTTCTTGTTCAAATAACTTTTCCAAGAATTCTGGTGCCGTACGAGAAAGAATAATTTGAGGACTGTTGTTGCGTAAATCTACACGATAAACAACTGCACGAATGGTATCTCCTTTTTTGTAGAAGTCAGAAGGAATCTGTTGATCCTTCGGCATAATCAACTCATTGTTCTCGTCGTCGAGGACAAGAATCTCACGCTTCCATACTTGGTAAACTTCACCAGAGATAATTTCTCCAATGCGCTCCTTGTACTTCTGATAGATGTGATCCTTCTCGAGTTCTTGAATACGGTTCTTCAATACTTGACCCATGGCCATAATATTTCTGCGACCGAAATCTTCGATTTTGATCTCTTCAATCAATTCTTCGCCGACCTCAAGATCGTCTACAATCTTTTGAGCCATGCTCACCTCGATTTCAGCAACCTCGTCATCAAGTTCTCCGTCTGGAACAACTTGACGCGTTCGCCAAATCTCTAAGTCGCCACGTTCTGCGTTAATAATTATGTCAAAGCCATCTTCAGCACCCCAGCGCTTTACAATCATAGCTTTGAACATTTCCGCCAAGATGTTTGTGATCGTCTCGCGGTCGATGTTTTTGAATTCTTTAAAGTCTGCAAAAGACTCTATTAGGTTTAGTCCTTTCATAATGACAAGGTTAGTTAAAACGTATTACTACTTTGGTTTCTTTTATGTTATCAAATGCAAGGGTGACTGTTTTTTCCACCCATTCTTTTTTCTTTTTTCCGGGAAGTGCCTCTTTTTCTTGGTACTTCAATACAATTCCAGTCTCACTTACTTCGGCCAAATCGCCTTCGTACTTCTCTCCTTCACCCACTTTCACTTTAACTGTTCTTCCTACATTCTTAACATACTGTCGGTGAACCACCAAGGGCTTTCCAACACCAGGAGAAGAAACTTCCATCGAGAAATCCTCCTTTTCGCGATCCAAAGAAGACTCCAAGTGCCTGCTAATCTTCTTGCAATCCTCCACATTCAACCCTGAATCTTTATCGAGTAGCACCTCAATGGCATTGCCTGGACGAACGGAGATAGAAACGATAAACGCATCGGACAAGGTGTCCGTTTCGGCTATCTTGGCGTTCACCAATTTTTCTATTTCTGCAACTGTTATCATGACTAAAAAAAAGAGGGGTTAAAACCCCTTCTC
The DNA here is from genome assembly GCA_044354975.1 of Flavobacteriales bacterium. Classification (GTDB taxonomy): domain Bacteria; phylum Bacteroidota; class Bacteroidia; order Flavobacteriales_D; family Sanyastnellaceae; genus CAIZGX01. Next base: position 9,798 of record JBIKZA010000068.1, on the reverse strand, counting down.
TTGCTTTCAATTCAGTTGCAAATATAGGCATTTTTCAACAATAAACCCAAATATCTTCTGCCTAGAGCTTTTTTCTGTTAGTAAGTTGAATTGAGAGTAGCCGTCAATGCATTGTTTCTTTGCAAAAACTCAGAGCATGAATGTATTAATCCTAGGTTCCGGTGGTAGAGAGCATGCTTTCGCATGGAAAATTTCACAAAGTTCCCTTATACACGACATCTTTATTGCTCCAGGAAATGCGGGCACCGAAGCTTTCGGAACCAACCTTTCCATTGACCCTACAGATTTCAAATCAATAAAAAAAGCCGTAATTGAACACGGTGTTAAAATGGTTATCGTTGGACCCGAAGATCCTTTGGTGAAAGGGATTGTCGAATTCTTCGAAAAAGACAAGGCGCTTGTTGGAGTTGCGGTAATTGGTCCCAATTCAGTTGCTGCGCAATTGGAAGGAAGCAAAGACTTCGCGAAAAAATTCATGGCAAAACACGGCATTCCAACAGCGAAATACGGATCATTTACTCACGAAACCCTAAAAGAAGGGCAAGCCTACCTCGACACCCTTAAATCACCCTACGTGCTAAAAGCCTCTGGCCTTGCTGCCGGAAAAGGAGTTGTTATTCTAGAAGATTTAGCGCAAGCGAAAAAAGAACTGAAAGCCATGCTTACCGATAAAAAATTCGGAGAAGCTTCCAGCACCGTTGTCATTGAAGAGTTTTTAAAGGGAATTGAATGCTCCATATTCATAATGACAGACGGGAACAATTACAAAGTACTTCCGGAAGCCAAAGATTACAAACGCATTGGCGAAGGAGACTTGGGTTTGAATACGGGTGGAATGGGTGCCGTTTCTCCTGTTCCATTTTGCACACCTGAATTCATAGATAAAATTGAAGCGCAAATTATTATTCCAACGGTGAAAGGATTAAAAGCCGACGGTATAGACTACCGCGGATTTATCTTTTTTGGAATTATTAAGGTTGGAAACGAACCTTACGTGATCGAATACAATTGCCGCATGGGTGATCCTGAAACAGAAGTTGTTATTCCTCGCATTAAAAGCGACTTGTTGCATTTGTTCGAAGGCATAGCCACACAAACTCTCGGAGAATGTGACGTTCAGGTAGACCCACGGTATTGCACAACCACCATGCTCGTTTCGAAAGGATACCCGGAGTCTTCCGAAAAAGGAAAAGAAATTTCATCCCTAGAAAATGTTCAGAACAGCATCATCTTTCACGCAGGCACAAAAAAGAGCGGGAATAAGATTGTAACCAACGGCGGAAGAGTGTTAACCGCAACGGCATACGGCTCATCACTTCACGAAGCATTAGGAAGAAGTAACGAAGCTGCGGACACCATTTCCTTCTCTGGAAAATATTTCAGAAAAGACATTGGGAACGATTTGAAAAAACTGATTAAGGAAAAGTAAGCGAAGTACATTTGGTAGAAATACCATTGACGAACACACGAATCACTTCGATATCCATTGAAGTAGCGCTGCCGAGAAAACCGGTGAGGTTTTGATAATTGATTCGCTCGTTGTATTGCTTTAGTAGCTCCGACGAAATTGGCATGTACGAGTAATGCCACTTCTCTTCTGAATAACCCACCCGTCCTGTATTTGCTTTGTTGTCATACGTCTGACAAAATCCAAATGTCCCTGCATTTTTCACAAGCCAATCGTATTCCTTTTTCCCTTTGCCGCTGGCAAAATAACTAGGTTCCACAGAATTAATATCCAAGTCTGTGCCCCAATGGTGTCTCGACGTTCCCGGCATAGAGCTATATTTCAAAATATCCAAGGCAGTCTCTTTGTCTGATTTGAAATTCGGACGTCGAGCGTTCCACTTTCTTTCCCAAATGACTTTTTGCATGTTGAAATTCCTTGCTCCGGAAATTACTTTGAGCGAAATTCCTTCCTTTTGCGCCGCAGCCGCCATCTGTTCAAATGCCCAATTCACTTCAACCAACAAATAGCACGATTTTGCAGACCGGTTCGCGGCAACCAAACTAAACCGAATGTCTTCTTCAAAATTTATTTTTCCCAAAAGAAAATTCTCATCTACTTGAACATACCAAGGAAAAAGCTGCGTGTATCCTTTCGCATGAGAAAGAATAACAAGTGTGAAAAGTAATAATCCCTTTTTAATCATAGTTCCAAAGTTAACTATTCGAAGAATGGAATTCATAACTTCGCGACATGAATGAATTTGACTTTGACAAATGGCTTGCTGAAGCTTTAAGAGAAGATATTGGTCCAGGTGATTTCACAACACTCGCTACAATTCCAAGTGATGCAGTTGGTAAAGCACAACTTATTGTAAAAGACAACGGAGTTCTTGCAGGTGTTTCCATTGCTGAAAAAATCATTCACGCTTTCGACCCTGATTTAAAAGTGACCACCTTGATCCAAGATGGAGATATTGTAAAGAAGGGTGACATTGCATTTTTTGTTGAAGGAAAAAGTCAGAGCATAACTACTATTGAAAGACTTGTGCTCAACGTTATGCAGCGCATGAGCGGGATTGCAACTGAGACGCATAGACTTACACAAATGATTGCGCATACAAATTGTAAAGTTCTCGACACAAGAAAGACTACACCGAACTTTCGCTATTTCGAAAAAGAAGCAGTTCGCATAGGAGGAGGCTACAATCATAGATATGCCCTGTACGATATGATTTTAGTGAAGGACAATCACATCGATTTTGCTGGCGGCGTAAAACCAGCGCTAAGTAAAATCTCTGAATTTCTGAAGGAAAGAAATCTTTCTATTCAAGTTGAAGTTGAAACACGCAATCTTGAAGAAGTTGACGAAGTGATTGAAACAGGAGTTGCATTTAGAATTATGCTCGACAATTTCACGCCGCAAAACCTTCGTGAGGCTGTATTGCATATTCACGGAAAAGTCGAAACGGAAGCGAGCGGAGGAATAAACGAAAGTACCTTGGTAAGCTATGCTGAAACCGGTGTAGACTTCATCAGTATGGGCGCCCTTACTCACCATGTAAAAAGTTTCGATTTAAGTTTGAAGGCAGTAAAATGAACAAGAAAAAATTCAAACGCTACGCCGCTTGGCTTTTTAAAGTTCGTCACTTCCTCGAACGTTACCATCCCTATGGATTCGGCGGATTAAATCTTTGGGAAATATCTTCGTTCCTTATTATTGCCTTTTCAGATGTGCGCACCACCATGCGATCGGCGAGTATTTCTTTCAGAATATTTCTTGCTTTCTTTCCTGCTATTATTACTCTTTTCACTTTAATACCCTTCATACCTATTAACAACTTCCAAGAAGATGTATTCCTTGGAATAAAAAGCATTCTGCCGGGAGATACCTTTCAATTTATTGAAGGAACACTTTATGACTTAATCAATAAAAAACAATCAACCTTATTATCTATCGGTTTCGTCTTAATGTTTTACTACGCTTCGGCAAGTATGAATGCAATCATGCAGGCCTTTCAAAGCAGCGAACATATAGAAGTTTCCGCTCACCCGTTCATCGTTCGGATTTTAAGTTTTATCATGATGCTTGTTTTGGGAATCATGTTTCTTCTAGCCATGGTTCTCACATCGCTCAGCGAAAGCACTTTTCTTACCATGCACGAGAAAGGAATCATCGGCGACAAGGGAATCATTCCGTTTTTAACTTTCGGGCAGTGGACGATCTCCATTTCATTCGTGTATTGCATCATTACTATACTTTACAACTCTGGCATAAACATGCGCATTCGCAAAAACTGGAAATTCTTGAACACGGGCAGTATTTTCACAACCGTTTTGCTCATTGTAACATCCTTTGGTTTCAGTTACTTCCTTGAAAATTTTGCTCAATTCAACAAGCTTTACGGCTCACTTGGAACACTCATGGTCATTCTCATTTGGTTGAATTTGAACATGGTTATTCTTCTTGTTGGATTCGACTTGAATGCTCTCATTCGAAAAAAATTAAGAATAACACGATTGTCTAAGCACAAACTTTAGTATTTTAATAAAAAAATTTATTATGAAATCTACTTTCTTCTTAGCCTTAGCGCTTATTGCTTCTGTTTCGCTCTCTGCCCAGGGCGTAGTTGGTAAATGGAAAACCATCGATGACAAAACTGGTCTGGTTAAAAGCATCGTTGAAATCCGTGAACAGAACGGTGAACTGTATGGAAAAATCATACAACTTTTCCGTTCAGAATGGGCCAATCAAAACCCGAAATGCACTGAATGCAAAGACGACAGAAAAGACCAGCCTATGATAGGTATGGATGTTGTTCGCAACATGAAATGGAACGGCAGCATGTTCAAGGATGGAACGATCTGCGATCCGAACAACGGCGATATCTACCGCTGTGAAATGTGGCTAAAAGCAGGCGATCCCAACAAATTAGAACTTCGTGGATACTGGGGATTTGTTTACCGCACCCAAACTTGGGAGCGCGTTCAATGATAAAAATTATTGCCATTCATGGCTTTTTAGGAAATAATGAAATGTGGAAGGAAATTCTTCCTTCCCATTTATCTTTTTCTATTTTCACTCCGCAATTGGCTGGACACGGAAATAACCACTCATTCGCCACTCCTTCCATTGAAAATTTCGCTGAGCATATTCTTCAACAAATAAAGCCGAAAGATTCCGACGAATACATCTGGATGGGACATTCCATGGGAGGATATGTCGCAGCGCATTTGGCCAAAACGTTTCCAGATAAAACAAAAGCACTCGCTTTTTTTCATTCAACCGCAGATGCCGACAACGATTTAAAAAAACAAGACCGCCTTCGCGCTATTGAAGCAGCCGAAAAGCACAAAGCGCTCTTCGCTACCAATCTTATAGACGGGCTGTTTCACTCTGCCGATGAACACCGACTTGCCATAAACGAGCAACTCGAAAAAATAGAAAGCATGTCTGCTGAAAGCATTGTGCTAAGTTTACGAGCAATGCGAGAACGCGAGTCTTCGATTGTCTTTCTTCAAACAGCTAAATTCCCCATTCACTATTTCGCCGGGGCGAACGACAAGGTTCTTTCCATAGAAAAAATGAAAGCCGAATGGTCCGTTCTTCCTCAAGCCAAAATCACAATTATTCCTGAAATCGGACACATGGGACACATTGAAAATATCTCCGAGGCAAATTCTTTTTTTGAGGACGTTATTTCTCCCTTTGCGTTGTAAATTCACTACAAACTAACTTCTCAATTTTGCGCCATGTGTGGACGTTACGCCGTAGTTTCTAAAATTGAAGAAATTCAAAAAGCCTTTCGTGCTGAAATTGGCAAAGGCGTTGTATTTAAACCACAAGCCAATATTGGTGCAGGAAAACAAGGGCTCATCATAACGCAAGAAAACAAATCTGAAATTCGAAACTCAACGTTCGGATTTACACCTGCTTGGGCCGACAAACCGAAATACGTTTTGAACGCTCGCGCGGAAGGCGATCACAACAAAGACAATTCATTCTTTTTTTCTGGTTCGAAGGGAATTCTCGAGAAGCCATTCTTTCGACTTCCTATTCGAAGAAAACGATGCTTGGTGATTGCAGATGCCTTCTACGAAGGTCCTGAACGTGGCGGCTTGTCTTTTCCACATTGCGTATTTCTTTCTACAGGAAGAATGCCTTTCGCGTTTGCAGGCGTTTACGACGAATGGAAAAATCCTTCCTCTAATGAAACAATGCATTCCTACGCGATAGTCACAACAGCAGCACCTCCAGGAGTGCTTCACCAAATTGGACATCCAAGATGTCCGCTTATTCTTTCCAAACAACAGGAAGAATTGTGGCTCGATCCGCATGCGCACCTTGCAGACATCACTTCCATTTTGCAACCTGTTGTAGATCTTGAATTGAATGCTTATCCGGTAAGCACAGATATTAAAAATATACAAGCCGAAGGAAGCGATTTGCTGAAACCAACAGGCGATGCTCTTCTCCCTGAAACTTCCTTCATCCTTCATCAGCACATTGAACTGTTTGGAATGGGAGAATCCCGCGCGAAAAAACGCAGAGAAAACCAAGGCCCAACCCTTTTCGATTAATCGTGCTGAACACCCATTCTTATTACAGCATGCGCTACGGAATATTAACCGTAGAAAACCTCATTGAATTCGCTGTGAAAAACGAATCGGAATTCGCTTCGCTCACAGAAATAAATTCAACAACAACGCTACACGACTTTCTTCGACTTTCGAAAAAAAATAACATTCGTCCCCTTTGGGGAATTGATTTCAGAAACGACGCGAATCAAGTATTCTTAGCCTATGCCTTCAACACAGCCGGAGTAAATGAACTCGCCACATTCCTCTCTGAACATCTGCATCAGAAAAAAGAATTCGATCTACGCGCACCTGAATGGAGACATTGCGTTACCATTTATCCGTTCGAAAACTTTAAAAAGAATTCATTCAAATTGAATGAACATGAATACCTCGGTGTGACTTCGGCAGACCTTCCAATCTTCGAACGAAGCGAATGGTCTAGGCAGCGAGAAAAAGCACTAGCCCTTCAGACTTCAACCTTTCAAACGCAGCGTCATTTCAACATGCATCAACTGCTCAGAAGCATTGAAAACAATATCCTGTTAAGCAGACTTCAACCTTCACAACATGGCAAAAGACGAGATGTTTTTCTTTCTCGAAGTGAATTCGAATCGCAATTTGAAGGTGCGCCTGATCTTTTTAAAAATACCATTCACTTTTCAGAAAATTTCTCTTGGAAGGAAGAGGTAAATCACAGCGTTTCGAAAAATCAAAACACATTTACTGGAAGCCTGAAGGAAGATATTGCATTACTTCGTCAGCTTACTCAAGAAGGACTATCATACCGCTACGGACACGAACCGAACAATCGTTCGGTTATTGAAGAACGTATTCAAAAGGAACTGGAAATTATTGAGCAGAAAAATTTCGTTTCTTATTTCCTTATCAATTGGGACATCACACAATTCGCGAGAGACAAAGGATTTTACTATGTTGGAAGAGGAAGCGGAGCCAACAGCGTCATAGCATACGTACTTCGAATTACAGACGTAGATCCCATTGAATTGGATTTGTACTTCGAGCGATTCATTAATCTATACCGACAAAACCCGCCTGATTTCGATATTGATTTTTCATGGACCGACCGAGAAGAAATTACGGAATACATTTTCGAAAGGTTTCAAAATGTAGCGCTGCTCGGCGCCTACAACACCTTTCAATACAAGGCCGTAGTGCGAGAGCTTGGAAAAGTTTTTGGACTTCCTGTCGAAGAAATTGAATTGTTAAGCAGTGGAAAATTCAATGCGAATGCACTCGACAAGAACCAGCAGAACGTCATGCGCTACGCTTCGTTCCTGCAAGATTTTCCAAATAGCTTAAGTATTCACTCCTGTGGAATTCTCATTTCCAATGAACCCATTCACAATTACTCTGCAACCTTCCTTCCGCCGAAAGGACATCCAACCGTTATGTTCGACATGGTAGTTGCTGAAGACATTGGCCTGCACAAATTCGACATTCTTTCACAACGTGGATTGGCGAAGATTAAAGAAGCAGTTCAGTTGGTGAAGGAAAAATATCCGAGAAGAGAAATTGATCTTCATAACGTAGCTCCTTTGAAAACAGATGAGCGCATCAAAGATCTTCTGCGCAACGCAAAAGCCATCGGTTGCTTCTATGTTGAATCTCCTGCGATGCGCATGCTTCTTACGAAATTACAAGTAGACGACTACTTGGGATTGGTCGCAGCAAGTTCAGTCATTCGTCCGGGAGTGAGCAGCAGCGGTATGATGAAAGAATTCATTCATAGACATCGCGATCCGAAAGCCAGAGAGGGCGCACATCCCCAACTTCTTGCCATCATGCCTGAAACATACGGAGTCATGGTTTATCAGGAAGACGTAATTAAAGTGGGACACTTTTTCGGCGGGCTCACGCTCGCTGAAGCCGACGTGCTGCGACGAGGAATGAGTGGGAAATTTCGTGGAAGGGAAGAGTTCGAGCGCACCAAAGAATCGTTTTTCGAAAAAGCAATTGCGAAGGGAAATGCATTCAACGACGTCGCTGAAATTTGGAGACAGATTGAAAGCTTCGCTGGATATGCCTTTGCGAAAGGGCACAGTGCGAGCTATGCTGTTGAAAGCTATCAGAGTCTTTTCTTGAAAGCCTATTATCCCATTGAATACATGACCGCTACACTGAATCATTTCGGTGGATTTTACGACACTGAAATTTATGTGCTTGAAGCCATGAAGCACGGCGCGAAAATTTCTGCGCCATGCATTTGGGAAAGCGACGCAACCTGCGTTTTACATGGCAATGAAATTATTCTTGGATTCGGATTGATAAAAAGTTTAGAAACCAACACCATCATTCGCATACTTAAACTTCGTCAAAACGAAGGCATTCGAAGCATTGCGCAACTCATGGATCAGGCGCATGTTTCAATTGAACAAATGAGTCTGCTCATTCGCATTGGTGCTTGCCGGAAATTCAACAAACCGAAAAAAGACTTGCTGTGGGAAACGCACTTTCATGGCAATCCAGATAAACTCGAAATAGGTCCTTCTCTTTTCGAAGAGCCCGAAAAGAATTTAACGCTTCCAAAATTTCAAGACGATTGGTTGGAAACAGCATTCGATGAAATGGAACTCATTGGCTTTCCACTTTGTTCTCCTTTTGAATTAGCCGACCAAGAATTAACGGTTACGGAAGTTGCTTCGCAACTTCCCTTCCACCTAAACAAAAATATTTCCGCAGTAGGCTATCTTGTTAATGTAAAGAAGACACGAACCAATAAAGGGGAGCTTATGGGCTTCGGAACCTTCTTAGACAAAGATTTGCAGTTCTTCGACACGGTGCACTTCCCAAATAGTTCATCGTTCGGCAACTTCAGAGGCAGAGGCATTTATAAGATTACAGGAACCGTGCTGGAAGAGTTCGGAGCCTATTCAATTGAGTGCAGAGAACTGGAAAAAATCCCCTTCAAAAAAGACCCGAGATACATTTAAGGAAGTTCTATCAACTACGACATCTGAATAACTCCATTATGTGGTGAAAAAAATCTTGGGCAATTCTTTCCAAATTTGAACGTTACAATAAACACACAGATTCGAAAAAATTATGGAGTCAGCTATTCTATTTCTTCAAGCACCCGTTGCTGAAAGTTCTGATAAACTATCAATCACAGACTTAGTGCTTAAAGGTTGGTACATATACATTCCGCTTTTAATCATGAGCGTAGTTACCATTTACATCTTCGTTGAAAGATGGCTTACTGTTGCGAAGGCGAACAAAGAAGATTCGAACTTCATGACCAACATTAAGCAATACATCAATCAAGGGAAATTGGATTCTGCTAAAAACCTTTGTGCCACAACCAACACTCCTGTTGCACGCATGATCGGAAAAGGAATTGCGCGAATTGGCAAACCACTTGAAGACATTAAAAGTGCGGTTGAGAATTCAGGAAAACTAGAGATTTCTAATCTAGAAAAAAACACTCCCATCTTAGCAATCATCGCTTCTATTGCGCCGATGTTCGGATTCTTAGGAACAGTTATCGGAGTTATTACCATCTTCCACGACATTTCGAATGTCGGTAAGATTGAAATTGGCGTTGTATCACAAGGTCTTTACATTAAGATGATCTCTTCTGCAGCCGGATTGGTTGTGGGTATGCTCGCATACGTTGCTTACAACACGTTGGTAACACGCATTGGAAGATTGGTGAACACCATGGAATCTCACGCTGTAGAGTTTGTAGACATTCTTGATGAACCCATGAACTAATAGGAGGCACCATGAACTTCGGAAGAAAACACAAAGTAC
>JBIKZA010000020.1:0-37430 GCA_044354975.1 Flavobacteriales bacterium | reverse complement strand
TAGGTAAGACCGTATTGATCATGGAGTTGATCAACAACATCGCGAAAGCATACACAGGTCTTTCTGTATTTGCTGGTGTTGGTGAGCGTACTCGTGAAGGAAATGACTTATTGCGCGAGATGATCGAATCTGGCGTTATTAAATATGGCGATGCATTCGTGCACGAAATGGAACAAGGCGGATGGGACGTATCTAAAGTAGATATGAAAGCTCTTGCTGAAAGCCAAGCAACATTGGTGTTCGGACAAATGAATGAGCCTCCTGGAGCACGCGCGCGTGTGGCATTGAGCGGTCTTTCAGTTGCTGAATACTTCCGTGATGGAGATGCGGAGTCAGGTGGACGTGATATCCTTTTCTTCATTGACAACATCTTCCGTTTCACACAAGCGGGTTCTGAGGTATCGGCTCTTTTAGGTCGTATGCCATCAGCAGTAGGTTACCAGCCAACATTGGCTTCTGAAATGGGAGCTATGCAAGAGCGTATTACTTCAACGAAAAGAGGTTCTATTACTTCTGTTCAAGCGGTATACGTGCCTGCAGATGACTTGACTGACCCTGCGCCAGCAACTACATTCGCTCACTTAGATGCAACAACGGTATTAAGCCGTAAGATTGCCGAGTTAGGTATCTATCCTGCGGTAGATCCATTGGATTCTACTTCTCGTATCTTAACTCCAACTATTGTTGGTGACGAGCACTACACTTGCGCTCAACGTGTGAAAGGAATTCTACAACGCTACAAAGAATTACAAGATATCATTGCGATCTTGGGTATGGACGAATTATCTGAAGACGATAAATTGGCTGTATACCGCGCTCGTAAAGTGCAGCGTTTCTTGTCTCAGCCATTCCACGTGGCAGAGCAATTTACCGGTATCCCAGGGGTATTGGTTCCAATTGAAGAAACAATCAAAGGTTTCAACATGATCCTAGACGGAGAGTGTGACGAGTTTCCAGAAGCTGCCTTCAACTTGAAAGGTACAATCGAAGAAGCTATTGAAGCTGGTAAGAAAATGTTGGCTGAATCACAGAACTAAGAGCAATTATGCGCGTTGAAATAATTACCCCAGAAACCGTCCTCTTCCAAGGAGAAGCAGAATATGTTTTCCTTCCTGGAAGTTCAGGTGGATTGGGAATCTTGAACAATCACGCCCCCCTTATTTCGTCGTTGAAAAAAGGAAGCGTGCGAGTGAAAGATGCTCAAGGCAAAGAATTGACTTTTGATGTGCTTGGCGGTACCGTTGAGGTATTGAACAACCAAGTAATGGTTTTAGCTGAATAATACTTCCTCAACGGAAGAACAATCTATCGTTATGAATATTGAACAACTTAACACCGGCTCTCTTACAGGAGAGTTGAAGGTGACTCTTGACCCTATTGATTACAACGAGACTTACGAAACGGCCTTAAAGACCTACCGTAAGCGTGTTGATTTACCTGGGTTTCGCAAAGGTGCAGTTCCTGCCTCTTTAGTGAAACAACGTTTCGGAAAATCATTATTGGTCGACGAAATAAATAAAATGCTGCAAGATGCTATCGGAAATTATGTTTCTGAAAACAAACTTGAGTTATTAGGTAGTCCAATTCCAAAGGAAGGCGATGATGTTGGAGATTGGGACAACCCATCAACATTTACGTTCACTTACGAAATTGGATACGCTCCAACATTCGATTTGAATTTAGACAAATCAAAAACGTTTACGAAGCTTGAGGTAGATGTGAGCGAAGAGCTAATCTCTCGTCAAATGAAGGAATATGCTCGTCGTCACGGTCAATTGTCTAAGCCAGAAGTTACAGAGTCAGAAGACATGATCATGGCTGAAATTGCCGAGTTGAATGAAGACGGTTCTGTGAAAGAAGGCGGTGTTTCAAACAAGTCTTCAATTTTCTTAGAATACATCAAAGACGAAGCAACGAAAGCGTTGTTCGTAGGGAAGAATATTGGTGAGACAGCTGTGGTTGATCCATTCTTATTGAATGCCGACCACGAAGATCTTTCTCGCATGTTGGGTGTTACGCACCACGACCTTCACCACCTCGATTCGAAATTCCAAGTGATAATCTCTGAGATTATGCGCATGCAACCCGCAGAGTTGAATCAGGAATTGTTCGACAAGCTATTCGCTCCGGGCACTGTAACATCTGAAGATGAAATGAAAGCGCGCGTAACTGCTGACTTAGTTGCTATGTTCGAAAAAGATTCAGAGTGGATGTTCAAGCGTGACTTCGCGAAGGATATCGTTGATATGGTTTCTATTGAATTACCAGACGAGTTCTTGAAGCGTTTCATTCTAATGACCAACGAGAAGCCAATCGAAATGGCTCAGTTGGAAATGGAATACCCAGGCTATGCAAACGGATTGAAGTGGCAGTTGATTGAAAATAAAATCATCAAGGAAAACGAAATCAAAGTTTCTGTCGATGATGCTATGGATTATGTGAAAGCTTCATTAGTAGATCGTTTCAAGTCATACGGCATGCCTGTAGACGAAGAGCGTCTAGATCAATTAGCGAAGCAAACTCTTGCGAAGCAAGAAGAAGCAAAGAATGTTTATGACATGTTGTATGAAGACGGAGTAATGAAAGTTGTTCAGGCGAATTGTTCTTTGAAAATTGAACGTTTGCCTTACGAAGATTTCAAACACCGTGCTCAGCACTAAATAGAAATTGTAGAAAAAGAAAAACCTCGGAAATTCCGAGGTTTTTTTATGTCTAAATTGTTAAATAATTAATTCGGAATCAAAGAAATCTTTTCAAGAATTTCTGAAATCTCACGCTTCGCAGAAGCAATCTTTTTCTCAATCTCTTTGCGCATACCTTCAGCACCTTTACCGGTGAAGATGCCCATGTTGTTTTCGTAAGATTTGATATCGCCTTTTAGCTTATCTACTTTATCGCGCAAAATCATTTTTTCTCTGCTCAACCCTTTATCACCGGTAGACTTAATAGTCTCAATGCGCGATTTGTAACGGGTCATATCTGCTTCTTTGCGATCAGCATTTAGTTTGCCATATTTATCATCGAATGCAGCCTTGTGACGCGCTTGCATTTTCGCATAGTGCTCACGCGGAACATGTCCGAGTGCCTGCCAGCGTTCATTGAATAAACGAAGCATGGACAAGTCTTCGTTGTTGTTCCCAGAAAGCGGAGTATTTTCAATTTCAGTAAGCAACGCTTCTTTTAATTTTAAATTCTCTTCTTGAAGCCCCGTTAACTCACCGAAGTGTTCTTTCTTTCTTTGGAAGAATAGATCACAAGAAGAGCGGAAACGCTGCCATAATTTTTGTTCCTCTTTCGGATCAGCACCACCAACCTGTTTCCACTTGTCTTGAAGTTTTTTAATTCCTTCAGTGGCCAATTTCCAGTCGCTGCTGTCTTGAAGAGTTTTAGCTTCGTTGATGATTGTCTCCTTAGCTTTTTTATTCTTTTCGTAAACCTCTTTACGAGATTCAAAATATGTTCCGCGCTTAGTGAAAAACAAATCACATAAACCACGGAACTCTTGCCAAATTTCTTCGTTCTCTTTTTTCTTTACCCAACCAATGGTTTTCCATTCTTCTTGAAGTTTCAAAACTTCTTCAGTCCATTTGTTCCAACTGTTGCCCTGAGAAAGATCCAATTCAAGAATCTCTTTCATGCGCTGAATAAGAAGTGTTTTCTTCGATAAATTTTCGTTGCTGCTCGCGCTTAGTGCATCGTAATGAGCCTGCACGCGTTCTTGCTCAACACGCAATACACCAAAGAAATCATCGCCCATTTGCTGGAAGGTTTCTTTGGGAGAAGGACCAATGAGCATCCACTCACGCTGAAGTCTTCGAACTTCAACTTCCAATTCATTGATAGATTCAATAGCCGAAAGTCCTTTCGCTAATTCCATCAACTCTTCCTTCAACTTGTGATTTACTTTTAAATCGTTCGCCTGAAGTTCTTTGTAGATATTGATATGATAGAAAAAGTCTTGATTCGATTTGTGCCAACGATCAATTAACGCAGGATATTTATCTCCAGGAACATCACCTGTATTGTCCCAATATTCTTTTATTTCTTTTTGAAGAGAAAAAGCTTTTCCAATATTTTCTTCGTTCTTAGTAAGTCGCTCCATGCGATCACACAAGTCAGATTTTATTTCGAAATTACGCGAACGTTCTTGTGCAAGTGCTTTGCCAGCTACTTGAATTTTGTCTTCGTATTCTTTCAGTAATTCTTGAAGCGTCCCTTCCAATTCATGAGGAGCGTATACAAAATCAGCTTCTGCACTTTCCGCATTTTCAGATTTGAAATGTTCCCATTGCAATTGGCGCTCTTTTACGCTTTCAGCTTTCCAGTTACTGCGAATGTTTTTTACTTGATCACGCACCAACATAATATCTTCGGCTTGAAGTAAGTCGCGCAACTGGCCTATTAATTCCTCTTTCATTTTTCTATCTTCGATTCTCTCACAAATTTAACAAAGAAATTTCATAATTCCTTTGAACATTTCACACCAAATAAAGTATTCTTTCTAATTTCGAAAAATGCAAAACGAAGCGCCAATAGATCTAGCGAAATGCCGATTGAAAATTCAACGGTATTGCGACAAGGCGGAACGCGCGCCCTTCGATGTAGAAAAGAAATTAATTCAGTACGGAGTGTGGTCACAAGACCGACAAGAACTCATGTCGGAATTAATTACATTGAATTTATTAAGCGAATCGCGCTTTGCTTCAGCGTTTGCTCACGATCATTTCGAATTTCGAAAATGGAGCAAGCGCAAAATTGAGTTGCATCTAAAAGCAAAACGAGTTTCTCCCCGAAACATTCAAGATGCGATTCGAAATCTTCCGAGTGAGGCAGACTCGCTTCAGATACGAGCGCTACTTCCTGCCCTTCAAAAGAAATATGAAAAGAAAGGAAGGTTGAAAAATCAATATGCCGCGAAAGCCCTCATTCGTAAAGGTTTTCAGACAGAGGAAGTCTTTAAGGTTCTTCGTGAAATGAGTGAAGATATTGACACGTTTTTAGATTAATTGACGTACTTTTGCGCTATAAAATTTCATTCCAGATGGCGATAACAATTGACGCGATCAACGAACTGAAAGAGCGCACGAGAGCGCTCGGGAGGTATCTTTGACGTGGAGGTAAAACTCCTCCAAATTCGTGAAGACGAAAAACTAACACAAGACCCCGACTTTTGGAACGATCCGAAAAAGGCCGAGGCAACCATGAAGCAAATTCGCAATAAAAAATTGTGGACAGATGCTTATCAGAAATGTCAATCTTCGGTTGACGACGCTCAAGTGCTTTATGAATTTTTCAAAGAAGGCGAAGTAGACGAGTCTGAGCTCGATGAGCAATACAAACTTGCGTCTGCAGAACTCGAAGAGCTTGAGTTTAAAAATATGCTTTCTGCTGAAGAAGACAATCTCAGTGCTGTGCTTCAAATTACTGCTGGAGCAGGTGGTACAGAGAGTTGCGACTGGGCAAGTATGCTCATGCGCATGTACATCATGTGGGGTGAAAAGAGCGGCCATAAAGTAAAAGAACTCGACCTTCAAGAAGGAGATGTTGCAGGAGTAAAACAATGCACGCTCGAATTCGAAGGCCCTTTTGCATTTGGTATGTTGAAGGGTGAAAACGGGGTGCATCGCTTAGTGCGTATTTCTCCGTTCGACTCGAACGCAAAACGTCACACTTCTTTCGTGAGTGTTTATGTGTATCCGTTAGTAGACGACACCATTGACATTCACATTAACCCAGCAGATATTTCTTGGGACACCTTCCGTTCAGGAGGTGCAGGTGGACAAAACGTGAACAAGGTTGAAACCGGGGTTCGATTGAAACACAAACCTTCAGGTATCATCATCGATAATACCGAGACGCGTTCACAACTTCAAAACAAAGAAAAGGCATTGCAATTATTGAAGTCTCAATTGTTCGAAGCGGAACTCGCAAGACGTCACGCTGCGCGCGATGAGATTGAAGCAGGGAAAAAGAAAATCGAATGGGGATCTCAAATTCGAAACTACGTTATGCAACCATACAAATTGGTGAAAGACATTCGAACCGGAGAAGAAACCAGCGATGTGGAAAAAGTAATGAATGGTGAAATAGATAATTTCTTGAAGGCCTTCTTAATGGGACAAGGGAAAGGAGTTCAGCATTCCGACAACGACGATTTATAATTTAATAACGAATATCATTATGGAAAATTTTCGTATTGAAAAAGACACAATGGGTGAAGTAAAAGTACCCGCTCATGTGTATTGGGGAGCACAAACGGAACGCTCTAGAAATAATTTTAAAATTGGACCAGAGGCAAGTATGCCGAAGGAAATTGTAAAAGCTTTCGGAACATTGAAGAAAGCCGCAGCACACGCCAACTGTCAGTTAGGAGTGTTACCTGTCGACAAGCGCGATGCAATTTCTTCTGTGTGCGACGAGATTGTTCGCGGAGAATTGTACGATCAATTTCCATTGGTTATTTGGCAAACCGGTTCAGGCACACAAAGCAACATGAACGTGAACGAAGTGGTTGCAAACCGCGCACACGTTTTGGCAGGCGGACAATTGGGCGAAGGACAAATGTTATTGAATCCAAACGACGACGTCAATAAATCACAATCTTCAAACGATACGTATCCAACTGCTATGCACATGGCGGCATACGAAGCGGTTGTGCGAGTTACCATTCCAGGTGTTACCCAACTGCGCGACACGCTTGCTGCGAAATCGAAAGAATTCATGAATGTGGTGAAGATTGGACGTACCCATTTAATGGATGCAACTCCGGTTACACTAGGGCAAGAATTAAGCGGTTATGTTGCGCAACTCAATCACGGTCTTCGTGCGTTAAACAATACACTTTCTCACCTAGGTGAATTAGCTCTTGGCGGAACTGCAGTAGGAACAGGTATTAATACACCTGAAGGATATTCAGAATTGGTAGCTGAAAAAATAGCTGAGTTCAGCGGGCTTCCATTTATTACAGCCCCGAATAAATTTGAAGCATTAGCTGCACACGATGGTATTGTTGAAACGCACGGTGCATTGAAGCAATTGGCAGTTTCTTTAAATAAAATTGCAAACGACATTCGCATGATGGCGAGCGGTCCTCGCAGCGGAATTGGAGAAATTCACATTCCTGAAAACGAGCCCGGTTCTTCGATCATGCCAGGTAAAGTAAACCCAACGCAATGCGAAGCATTAACCATGGTTTGCGCGCAAGTCATGGGTAACGACGTAGCAATCACTGTTGGTGGCACACAAGGACATTACGAATTGAATGTCTTCAAGCCGATGATGGCATACAACTTCTTACAAAGTGCAATTTTATTAGGAGACGCTTGCGTTTCTTTTGATGTGAATTGTGCAGTTGGAATTGAACCGAACTACTCACGCATTGAAGAGTTGGTGAACAATTCATTGATGTTGGTGACTTCATTAAATACAAAAATTGGTTACTACAAAGCTGCAGAAATTGCGAAGACTGCTCACAAAAACGGAACGACTCTTCGTGAAGAAGCGATTCGATTGGGACACGTTACCGCAGAGGAGTATGACGAGATTGTAGTTCCTTCTAAAATGGTTGGAAAACTTCCAAAATAATTTGATACTTTTAGTACATGACTGATAATTCAAAAAACTACTGCGTAATCATGGCAGGCGGAATTGGTTCAAGATTCTGGCCTATGAGTCGCACCGCTTTTCCAAAGCAGTTTCACGATATTCTTGGAACAGGACGCACGCTCATTCAAATGACGTACGATCGTTTTCTACCCCTTGTTCCGAAAGAGAATATTTTGGTAGTAACGAATGAACGATACAAGGCGCTTGTGTTAGAGCAATTGCCAGATCTGAAACCAGAACAAGTGTTGTGTGAACCTTTCATGCGCAACACCGCTCCGTGTGTGGCTTATTCAGCCTTCTGGATTGCTGAACGCACGCCCGATGCAAACATTGTTGTGGCACCAAGCGATCACTTGATTACACGCGAAGCTTCTTTCATTGAAGACATTCAGATCAGCATGAATCAAGCGAATAAATCGGGTAACCTGGTAACGCTTGGAATTAAGCCTACACGTCCTGACACCGGTTACGGATACATTCAATGGGCAGATGCAAAAGAAGTGGATAACGACCGCGTGAAAAAAGTAAAAACCTTTACTGAAAAACCGAATTTGGAATTGGCGAAGGACTTCATTGAAAGCGGCGACTTCTATTGGAATTCCGGAATTTTTGTGTGGAATTTACCTTCGATTATGAAGGCCTTTCAAAGTCATCTTCCAGAAATGTATTCTCAGTTTGAAGAAGGAAAAGGAAAATACGGAACAGCTGAAGAAGCGGAATTCATAAACAACATGTACAGCAGTTGCGAAAACATTAGTATCGATTACGGTATAATGGAAAAAGCAAAAAACGTAAACGTTGTATTAAGCGATTTCGGATGGAGTGACCTTGGAACTTGGGGATCTCTTCATACACAATTGTCTTCAGATGAACACAACAACGGAGTAGTGGGAGAGAACGTAATGTTGTACAACTGTTCAGACAGCGTTGTGCATGTGGGAAGCGATAAGTTGGTTGTACTTCACGGATTGAATGGATACATTGTTGTAGATACTGGAGTTTCGTTGTTGGTCTGCAAAAAAGAAGACGAGCAAAAAATTAAGCAATTCGTAAACGACATTAAGATTAACAAAGGCGAGTCATGGGTATAATGAAGCATATCTTTTCCCTACTACTCGTATTGAGCGTTGCGCATTGTTTTGCCCAGCCCGATCCTGATCCAATGCCATCTCCGCCGCCGCCTCCAGGGCCATCGGTTGAAGAACCCTTGGTTTTTCCTGAAGTCATGCCTGCATACGAGGGCGGAGAAAATCAGATGTTTAAGGACCTTGCAAAATCTATGGTTTATCCTCAGGTCTGTTTAGAAAATGGTTTTGAAGGAAGGGTATTTGTTCAATTTGTGGTTGAAAAAAACGGTAAAATTTCGAACATCAAAATTCTACGTCAGCCCGAAGGTGATCTCGGAAAAGTATTGGGTAAGGAAGCCATTCGTGTGGTGAAAAACCTGAAAGATTTTACTCCAGGAACTTTAAACGGAGAACCGAAAAGAGTTGTTATGACCTTGCCTATTGTTTTTAAGTTGAGTTAATTTCTATGAGTAATAATTTAATCCTTTGCCCAAACGAAGAATGGGTGTTGAACGACTTAACAGCTGTTAGAACTGGTGAGGCGCACGTTTCACTTTCCGATGTGGCGAAGGATAAAATTCAAGCATGTAGAACTTTTCTAGACTCGTATTTAGAGACAAGTGAAAATCCGGTTTACGGAATCAATACGGGTTTCGGTTCGCTTTGCAACACCGAAATTTCAAAGGAAGATTTGAATCTTCTTCAAAACAATTTACTTCGTTCACACGCATGCGGAATGGGCGATCAAGTGCCTGAAGAAATTGTTCGATTAATGTTGGTCTTGAAAGCCAAAAGTCTTTCGCACGGACACAGCGGCGTTCAATTGGCAACCGTTGAGTTGTTGTTGGAACTCTATCATCGAAATATTTTGCCAATCGTTTTCACGCAAGGTTCATTAGGAGCAAGCGGTGATCTTTCGCCTCTTTCACATCTATGTCTTCCGTTAATTGGTGAAGGAAAGGTGATGTGCAAAGGATACGAACGCAACGCAGCCGATGTATTGAAAGAAGAGGGCTTGAAGGCGATTGCACTTCAATCTAAAGAAGGTTTAGCGCTCATCAACGGAACGCAATTCATGTTGGCGTATTCAGTAGAGAATTTAATTCGCGCTGAACATTTGTTCGACAAAGCCATAACCATTGCAGCCATGTCTGTAGATGCGTTCGATGCAAGACCTGAACCGTTCATAGATTTAACCCATCGTGTTCGAAATCAAGAAGGACAGCAAATTGTAGCAATCTCCATGCAAGATGCATTGAAGGGAAGTGAAATTCAAGTTCAGAAAAAAGCACACGTTCAAGATCCGTATTCATTCCGATGCATTCCGCAAGTGTTGGGTGCTTCGCATGATGCGATCTCTTATGTGCTTTCCATTATGGAAAGAGAAATCAATGCGGTAACAGACAATCCAATTATTTTCCCGGAAGAAAATCAGATTATATCTGGTGGAAATTTTCACGGACAACCTCTTGCATTGAGCATGGATTTTTTAGCCATTGCGTTAGCTGAAGTTGCAAGCATTTCGGAAAGAAGAACATACAAACTTATTTCAGGTCAACGGGGTTTACCAGTCTTCTTAGTGAAAGACGCAGGACTGAACAGCGGCTTCATGATTCCACAATACGCAGCCGCGTCTATCGTAAGTCAGAACAAACAACTCTGCACGCCTTCAAGTGTAGACACCATAGACAGCAGTAACGGTCAGGAAGATCACGTGAGCATGGGTGCGAATGGCGCAACAAAGTGTTTTCAAGTCGTGAAAAATTTACAGTCAGTTCTAGCCATTGAGTGGTTGAACGCTGCTCAGGGATTGGATTTCAGGCGTCCACTTAAATCTTCGAAAGTAGTGGAAGGCATGCACGACCAATTAAGAGCGGTTGTTTCTCACTATGTTCAAGATCGCTTTCAACATGCCGACATGCAGAAGGCTTTCGAGTTGTTGGAACTGAATTAGTGTTTCACCAAAAACAGGCGATTCACACTGGTATTGCCTTGGGTTAACTGAAGGATATAACTTCCCGCACTCCATTCAGAAACATTTATTTGTTGCATTCTTTGCGGATTGCTCATGGTAAAAATGCGCTCTCCTGTTGAATTCAAAATATCTAAACGTTCGAAAGTTTGAGTCGTTGTAACATTAAGCGTTTCATTAGCGGGTTGCGGAAATAGTTCAAATTGGAAATCGTAATTTTCAACAGAGGTAATTGTTGTGAAATTTTCAGTTTGAATGGCGCAACCGTTCACATCTGTAATAATGCAATAACTTGTGGTGAGTTCAGGAATCGTTGTGTCTTCATTCGTGTCACCATGAAGCCAATTCCATTGGTAGGGTGGTGTTCCTCCATTGGTAGTCATTTGAACTTCACCAACACCTAGTCCGCCTTCAACAAAGAGTTCAACGGAATAGTCTAACGAATCAGGCTCTTCAATAGTGATTGTTTCAGAGAATTCACATCCGTTAAAATCCGTTATTGTTGAAGTGTAATTTCCAGCAAGTAAATAGATTGCGCTACTTTCAGTCAAAAATAAATCATGACTCCAAGTGAAGGTGTATGGAGCTATTCCGCCTTGTGGATTGTTAAAAATCCATCCGTCTAAATTTCCGGAGCAAGTAACGTTTTGAATATCCGGTGCATTAGTAATCGCTGTAGGTTCGAAGATTGTATCCATAATTACGAATGAACATCCATTAGCGTCGGTAATCTCAGCAGTGTATATTCCAGCGCATGCATTGGATAGTTCACCTTCAACAGAACCATTACTCCATAGAATATTGAACGGAGCTGTGCCTGAAATAAAGTTCAAATTTATACTCCCGTCGCAAAGTCCGAAACAAGAAACATCTGTCGGAGTAGATTCGATAACAAGTGACGTGTATGCGTTCAATTCTGCTGGAAGTGTAGCTGAATTTCCTGCGAAGTCAGTAACTACTGCAGAGTAGGAGCCTGGTCCACCTTGAAAACTGTTTCCGGTAGATTCGTCTTGCCACACGACGTTGTAAGGAGGTTGTCCGCCTGAAATGGTCAACGTAATAGTTCCAATGCCGTTGTTCGTGCACGCAGGTTGAACAATGTCATTGCTTACTTGCAAGGCTGGATACAAGGTTAACGAAGTATTAGCGGTCGCATCTCCCGCCGTTGAACCAGTTCCGTTTACAACGTTTCCACTCGCGAAAAAGGTTACAGGCTCATTTAAATTGGCCGGAGCAGTCCAATTGAATTGGAATAAGTTGTTTGAAGTCACGCCGTTGTGCTCAAGGTATGTCCTTCCAGTAAAGGCGTTTTGAACGGTAATTGTTTTTTGCTTAACGTTTGAAGCAAGGCTACTGTAGCCGCTGATAGGCGCGCTTTCAGCGTCGGTTAAAGCAGTGAATTGAAATGCATAACCAAAAGGATTTCCCATTGAATTGCTAACCGTTACTTTCACGGTATAGGTGTTCCCTGAAACGAATTGAGTTGTTGGAACGGTGCTGCCAGTTGGAAAAACTTGAATAGCAACCGAGGCATTGTAATTTCCTCCGTTGTGACATTGTCCACATGTGTTCTCTCCTGGAGCTCCTGTGTTTCCTGAGTTTGCTACTGTTGCTCTTCCGTTGCTATTGGAAGCGAAAATGAAATAACCTATTGCACAAACAAATAGAATTTGAATCCAACGTAAACGGTACATATGATTTTTTTTGTTAAGATAAGGAAAGTTGTAAAGAACAATTACTTCCCGCTCCCTTTTAACACAATCACAACTGTGTAAAAGAGAATCTTTATGTCCATGGCTAACGACATGTTTTCGAGATACAAGAGATCGTAACGCAAGCGTTGAACCATTTCCTCAACGTTTTCTGCGTAGCCATATTTCACCTGTCCCCACGATGTAATACCAGGACGAATACGATGAAGCTTTTGATAGTGCGGATTTATCTTCGAAATCTGATCAATATAGAATTGGCGCTCAGGTCGTGGTCCAACAAGTGACATATCTCCGGCTAAAACATTCCAGAATTGAGGCAATTCATCGAAGCGTGTTTTCCGAAGAAATTTACCAAATTTGGTAATTCGAGAATCATGTGTTGAACTCAATTGCGGACCTAATTTTTCCGCGTCGGTGAACATACTTCTGAATTTAATTATCTGAAAAGGAATTCCATTTCTTCCAATTCTTTCTTGAAAAAAGAAGATTGTTCCTCGTGATGTAGATTTCACAAGTCCGGAAATAATAAGCAGCAGGGGCGATAAAACGAGGAGTGCAATAGCACTTAAAAAAATGTCAAGAATTCGTTTGATACTGAATTGCCAACTCGGCATTAAAAGCGTATTCAAGCGAATTAGAGGAACTCCGAAAATGCTCGTCATCTTCACATTTCCAGATAAAATATCGAAGGTGTCTGGAATAATGTTTATGCGAACATTGTAGTTTTCCAAAAGAGCTAAAATATTTTCTAATTCTTTGTGGTCGCCACTTTCAACAGAGAGAATCACTTCTTCAATTTGATGCTCTTCAATAATGGTCGGTAAACTTGGGTATTTCCCGAAAAGGGGCAGACTCGCAGAGAGTTGCTCATCGGCTCCGTTTATCTTTAGGTAACCTTTAAATAAAAAACCTGGTGATTTTTTTAAATGGGTTATCTCGTCTACAAGCTGCAACGCACGCGCGTTTCCGCCAACGATTAGGGTTGGGAATCCCCATTTGCGAGACTGGATTTTTTTAACGGTTCTTGAAGTAATAGAAATTCTCAGTATCAAGGTTAGACCTAAATGAACCAACAAAAGAAATCCAAATGTGGTGTAGTAATAATTGTAGTTGGGAAGCTCGTCGTCTAACAAAAACAAAAAGAAGATAACAGTGTTGCCAATTATTGAGGTGGCTAAAATTTGGCCAATTTCGCGTAATCGGTGTCTTCGCAACACATCGGAATACATGCCCCACATGGCGTAAAAACAAATCCACCCGAGGGGAATGAATATTAGCGCAGCGAAAAAATTGGTGTCGGTATGAAATCCTAAATCATAACCGTATTTGATTGCTTCGAATTTTTTTCGGAGAACATAAAGACTCGTCCACGCGGAAGCTGCAGCGATCCAATCTGCAGCAACATATGAAAATATGATTCCTTTATTCTTCAAATTCTATTCACCCTTCACTACCAAGTCACCCACTTCAAATTGTCTAGAAAAATGTTTACCGGAGTAGTAGCGTTTGAAGGAATGGCTTCAATATATAATTCATGAAATTGAGCTGTTGGATTTTGCTGAAGCACGTATCCAAAGTCAATGTATATCTTTTTCCAAACGGGCGAAAGCCCATCACCACTTGCTGTCGGATTAATGATAAGTGCAACGTTCTTAGACGCAATTCCACCTGTAGTCGTTATAAAACCAACCGAGAAAATGTTATTGCTACTGTAGTTCAATTCAAGAAAGACATTGTCACCGCTTGTGTAATTGAGGTTTTCGTCGTCTTTGTAATACAAGTGACTCAGTCCCGCGTCTATGTGTCCCCAGCCGCTTCTGTTTCCTTCAAAGACTTGAGTGGCTTGGTTGGTCACTGAGAAGTTGCCGTTGTTCGTTCCTGTTTGAACTAAAAAGTTTCCTCCTTCAAATCCTTTTTCTGAGATAACCGCTTGGTTGTAATAGGAAAAATGAGGGATGAGTGTATCTACCTGGAAGGCAGAGATGGTGAGAGTTGTATCGAAGGGCGCGTAAAACGGATAACGAATTCGCGTGTTAGAGATACCGTTGTTTTTAATCCCTGCAAATATTCGAATATCTGTAGTTTCGAGGTCTAAAATTGGGATTTTTGCGGGCAAGTCATAAACACCCAAACTTTGATCCTTAGCGTAAACCCACACTTCGGTTATCGATTCGCTTGATGTACCTTGATTAAGATTTGCTTGAAAGGTAAATGACGGGATATACAAATACGCAGGCGCTTTTTCCTCTGGATTTATAATATCACATCCTTGAAGAACAAGAACGAATAGGGCTATAAAAAAAACAATTGGTTTCAATCGGCGTGTTTTGGGTTGCGAATATACATTCGCATCAAAAAGGTTAGACTGAGAAACGGAAGAAAAGTGAGATTATTGCCTAAGAGAAAAATCAACTTTAATCTTCGGAAGTGAATACGTTCTGTCTAATTTTTTCAGCAATCATTTCAGCCACCGCTAATGCTTTGTGTCCGTCTTCAAGTGATACTGTTGGTTCTGATTGACGCAAGACGGCTTCACCGAAACTCATTAACTCCTGTTTCAACGCATTGGTATCTGAAACTGAAAGACTTTTTTTAGTGATCTCATTTTCTTCGTTTTCACGAAGAAGTTCATAGCTATGGGCTGTCTTGTTTAGAAAATCTGAAACGTAACAAGCATCTTTTTGGTAGAAGCGCATTTTGCGCATGGAGTCTGTGCCTACACGACTGGCAGTAAGATTCGCAACACACCCATTATCTAACTCAATGCGGGCATTCGCAATGTCTATGTGTGGCGTAAGAACGGAAGCCCCATTGGCCGAAACTCTTCGAACATTTGCCTGAGTGACTGCAAGAACTAAATCAATGTCATGAATCATAACGTCAAGAATGACAGAGACGTCGTTGTTTCTTCCTTTGAATTGACTCAATCGATGCGCTTCAATGTACTTCGTGTTTTCAAGAAGTGATGAAACGGCTACAAACGCCGGGTTGAATCGCTCAATGTGTCCTACTTGAGCAATGACCTGGGCTTCTTTCGCGAGTTTAATGAGCCGGTTGCTTTCTTCTAATGTTGAAGTAATAGGCTTTTCAATGAATACGTGTTTCAGATTACGAATGGCATTTGAAGCACACTGGAAATGAGAAGGTGTGCTGGAAACAACGTCCACAACATCTACTTCGTGAATAAGCGCGTCTAGACTGTGACACGGCTCAATGCCAAAGCGCGCCGCTGCTTCTTTCGCCGCTTTTATATCCGGATCGAAAAAATGAATGGACTGAAACAATTCCGGTAATTCCGAAAGCACCTGCATGTGAATCTTCCCTAAGTAACCCGTCCCTAAAACTCCTATTTTCAACATAAATAATTCTCTTCTTATGCAAATGTGATTGAAATTGATGTCGACATCACTTCGTTGATTTTTACTTTTCAACACTGAAAAGCGGATGAAATAGTCCCTTACCTTGGCGGTATGATTGAGGATAATTACAGGCACAAAGGACTGAGGAGAAAATTAGTGGAGGAACTGCTCGAGAAGGGAATTACAGATACCCGAGTGATAGATGCCATGAATAAAGTGCCTAGGCATGCGTTTTTAACAAGTGCTTTTGTTGAATTGGCCTATGAGAACAAGGCCCTTCCAATAGGCGCGGAACAGACCATTTCTGCGCCGTATACTGTAGCTTTTCAAAGCCAACTTTTAGATGTAGAAAAGGGAATGAAGGTGTTGGAAATAGGAACCGGCTCTGGATATCAGACCTCTGTCCTTTGCGAAATGGGAGCGAAGGTTTATTCCATTGAAAGACAGAAATTGCTTTTCGATACCTCAAAAAAGTTATTGGCTGAAATGGGGTACAAATGCCACTTGGCCTACGGAGATGGCTACAAAGGAATCCCGGTATTTGCTCCGTACGATAGAATAATCATTACTTGCGCAATACCTGTTGTTCCTGAAGAACTGCTCATGCAAATGAAGCCAGGAGGGAAGCTCGTTATGCCTTTCGGCGAAGGAGATAAACAGGAAATGACACTTATTCAAGAAGACGCTGAAGGAAATTTTCAAAACACCTATTACGGAGAGTTTTCGTTTGTTCCCATGCTCGAAAAAAGAAGCAACACGAAATCGTGAGTCTTATTTAATTCGAAGTGAAAAAACTTTTTCGTCGAAAAGAAATCCTTCCAACAAATCACCTGAAACCACAGGGCCAACGCCTGCTGGAGTCCCCGTGAAAATTAAATCTCCAATCTTCAAAGTGAAAACCTCCGATACGTTTTCAATAAGCTTGTCTATGGAATGAATCATGTGTGAGCTATCTCCTTCTTGAACAGTGACACCATTTTTCTTTAATGAAAAAAGTATGGGGGAAGGAAGAGAATCTGTTTCGAAGAATTTTTCACTTACGAAAGCTGAACCATCGAACGCTTTTGCGCGTTCCCAAGGAAGACCTTTTTTCTTCAACTCATCTTGAACATCTCTTGCGGTGAAATCAATTCCTAAGGTAACTTCATTGTAATAACGCGGCGCGAACGATTGTTGAATGTGTTTACCTAACCTATTGATTCGAAAAACCAATTCCAATTCATAATGAACATCACTGGTGAATGCCGGAATGACAAACGGATTTCCTCTTTGAATAATCGCAGAGTCGGGCTTGCAGAAGACCACGGGATTTTCAGGAACTGCGTTTCCTAATTCAGCTGCGTGGGCAGCATAGTTTCTTCCGATGCAAATTATTTTCATTAGGGGCGCGCAATAAATTCAACAACAACTTTTCGGTCTCCAGGATTCTTGCCAATGGATCCTACGTCTCCAACAAACTTAGCAACACATCGGTTAGAGTCAATACCTGAATCCACTAGAAAGGTTCGAACGGCTTTGGCTCGTTTTTCAGATTCTTTCCAGTTTTTTTCGCTACTGCCATTGCGGTCGGCATAGCCAGTTATAAGAACTCCCGTTTTCCCATTTCGCGCAAGCTTATCAACGATATCGTTCAATTGTTGCTGCGCCGAAGTGCTTAGATCGGCTCCCGATTTTTCAAAATAAATAACAACAGGTTGAAAGGGCACGGGCGCTGCTGTGAATTTCGGTAAACTCGATTTATCACTACCGTTGAGCCATTGCCTGGCGGCTCCATCAGAGGAGTAGGGTACAATGGGCAGCAATGTATCTTGAGGCGCGGAGTCTTGTCCAAGCATAGAAAAGCTTGAAACAATAAAAACGAAAAAAATCCACGCGCGCATATCCCGTAAAATTAGCACACACAGTGGAACTGAACCCATTGATTTTATTCACCATTCATTCACAATGGACGGCAGTTAGTCTTTATTCATGACGCCGTTTTGGGCTCGAATGCTTTCTTTATGAATAGCTTCGAGATAGGCGGAAAGAAAAGTCTCGGTGAGTTGTGCCGATTTACCCCATGCTTCGCGGCTTTCAAGAATTTCCTTCCAACGTTCCAATTGGAAAATGATAATACCCTCTTCTTTTTTCAAAGCGCCCATCTCTCTCGCAACGTTCATCCTCTTTCCCAACAAATCAATAATATCCGCGTCCAAGGCATCTACTCGATCCCTGAGTATTTGAAGTTTTTCAGCAGAATTGGAAGTAAGTGAGGTAGTTCTGTAATGAAGAGCAGCAGCCATCTCTGAAACTTGCCCTGGGGTAATTTGTTGCGCGGCATCGCTTAAGGCACTGTCAGGATTCGGATGACTTTCGATCATAATCCCCTTCATGCCCAAATCAATGGCGCGTTGGCTAACATCCTTCAGCAATGTCCTGTTTCCACAGATGTGGCTCGGGTCGCAGAGTAATGGTATGTCCGGAAATTGTGTTTTGAATTCAATTGGAATTTCCCAAAGTGGTTTGTTTCGGTAAGGAAGTTTGTTGGCTACAGAAAATCCGCGGTGAATGGCGCTTAAATCGGTAAGCCCTACTTTTTGAAAACGTTCAAAGGCACCAATCCATAACGAAAGGTCAGGATTAATGGGGTTTTTAATGAAGATGGGAATGTTTACCCCTCGCAGAGCCTCTGCAATTTCTTGAACGGAGAACGGATTCGTAGTTGTTCGTGCGCCGATCCAAAGAGCATCGAAGTTATGCTCAAGACACAATTCTACGTGCTGCGAAGTAGCCACTTCTGTGATGATTTTAACCCCCGTTTGCTCCTTGGCTTTTTTCATCCAAGGAAGCGCTGCTACTCCCATACCTTCAAATGAATTTGGACTGGTGCGCGGCTTCCACAACCCAGCTCGGTAATAAGATAACGGTATTTTCAAACTTAAATCGCGAGCGGTTTGTATAACCTGTTCTTCAGACTCCGCGCTGCACGGCCCCGCTATCCATGTGAAATTGCTTTTTATCTTTTCCATTTCGTCCATCAATCGTTTTGCGAAAGTACCTTATTCCCTTAGACACAAGTGTTTTTTAAAGACATAAAAAAAAGGGGAAAACTCCCCTTAGTGCCCTGGACTGGACTCGAACCAGCATACCTTACGGAACCACCCCCTCAAGATGGCGTGTCTACCAATTTCACCACCAGGGCAGTTAGAATGAAAAAAGGCAGTTTCCTGCCTTTTTCCTTTTAGTGATCCCGCTGGGATTCGAACCCAGGGCCCATACATTAAAAGTGTATTGCTCTACCAGCTGAGCTACGAGATCATCTTGCTCTTAAAAGCGGGTGCAAATATACACATATTTTTCAAATTCCTATTTTTTTGAAATCATTTTAATAAACGGACAACTATTTTCTGAATGAAATAGTCAAGACATTACCTATTTTTGTTTTTATATGAATTTTCCAATTATGAAAAGATTATTTGTGATTTTGTTTTTCATGAACCTAGCGCTTTTTGTGAACGCGCAAGTGTCTGCTTCTGCAAAAGTAAAGGCGGCTAACTCAAGTTCTGTTTTGAAGTCTTTATCTGAAGACCAATTGTCTGAACTAAATTTCAGAGCCGATCACTTAGTAAGTGTTGAGCAATCAAAAAGCCCAATATCAAGTGATTTTAATTTGGCACTTTTGGAGAATGGAAAAGTGGTAACGCTTTCAGATTCTGATTTGCTTGACTTTAATCCACTTCTATACGCTATTCCTCAAGAAGAAGTGATTTGTAATAATTTTCATATTCAATCACGAGAAGGAAATTCATACACCTTGGTTGTACTTTCTAAACAACAGTATAATCAGCAGTTGAAACAGCATTTGCGTGATATTAAAAAGAAGAAATAATCTGAAATGATGAAGAAAATAATACTCCTACTTTTAGTCGCTTTTAGTTTTGTTGGCTTTTCTGCGAATGCTCAGGTCGATGTAATTAACATCAGCGATGCACCGACCTATACGGGTTGCGATTTTATTATGCACGACGATGCTGGTGGATTGCAGCCTTATTCGGCGAGTGCGTTTAACGTAGTAACCCTTTGCTCAGGCGCCGGTAACCAGTTGAATTTGTACTTTTTAACGTTCACATTGAGCCCAGGTGATTTATTCACTATCTATGATGGACCTTCCGCGGCAGACCCTGTGATAGGAACATACACAGCCACAGATTTGCAGTTTCAAATGATTTCCAGCACTAATCCTTCGGGTTGTTTAACTGTATTTTTCCTTGCGAATGGGGATAATTTAACGGGTGACTTTATTGCCCAGGGATCTTGCGGTGTGCCTTGTTCATATCCACTTGCTACTATAACAGCTTCAGAGCCATCTCCTTTCTTGGGTTGCCCAAGCGAGCAAATTACGTTCGACGGATCAACATCTTTTCTTCCTAATGGGGCTTCATTATATTCTCACAACTGGGATTTCGGCGATGGAACTTCTGATAATGTGAGTTGGCCAACTGTAACACATTCATACACTCAGCCGGGTGTTTATCACGTTGTTTTAACCATTACGGTGTTGAGTGCAGACGGTAGCCAACAATGTTCAAATCAGAATATTGGCGAATATTTTGTTTATGTTTCAACGCCGATTCAATGGAATGCCACTGTTTCTGATTACGATGTTTGCGTTGGTGTGCCTGTGAATATGGGCTCCACAGAATGGGTTGCAGCTCCAGATATGTCTATACAGAATTCACCTGCGAATGCGAGCTTCCCTACTTATGTGGTGCCTCAAGGTGCCAATTTCGGGGATGGTGTTTATATCCCAGATAACCAAGGTTGTTTTCAGGCTGATTTGACTTTTACTCAATTCGGAAATGCGACCATTACAAGTGCTGCGGACATTCTCGGAATTACCGCAAACATTGAGCATTCTTTTGCAAGCGATATTGTTATCAATATTATTTGTCCGCAAGGAAACACCATGCAATTGTTCAACGGAACGAATGGTGCTGGTATCTTTCTCGGGGAGCCAATAGATGTGGAAGATCCAAATCAGCCAGGTGTTGGTTATGATTACACTTGGGCTTCAACTGCTCCTGTGACTTTTAACACCGCGATTTCAGGCGTTTTTGGGACTTTACCAGCGGGCTCATACAATGCGGACGGAGTTTGGGGTGCACTTTTAGGTTGTTCGTTGAACGGCACATGGCAGTTTCAAATTTGTGACCAAGTAGGGGCCGATGATGGTTTCATTTTCGGATGGTCTCTTCAATTCGCACCGCAGTTTTACCCTGATAGTATTTCATTCACACCTCAAGCTCTTCCCGATCAGCACGATAGCTTTTGGTCTCCTGCAGATAACCTAACGTTTCAAGACACAAACATGAACAACGTTGTTTTCATGTCGAATACGCAGGGCGTGTTTCCAATGGTTTATCAAGTTACAAGTGACTTCGGTTGCACATACGACACAACTTTCAATATTACGGTTTACGGACCCCCAACCATCAGTTTTGCAGACAGTATTCACTTCTGCGGATTGCCAGTTAATTTGAATCCAACCTACGGAAACGCTTTGCCGAATACGACCTATGCTTATCAATGGAGTCCTGCAGCGAACGTAACTGTTCCAAACATTGCTTTCCCGCAAGCAACAGGACTTCAGAACGCAGCTTGGATTTCGGTGACGTCATGGCCAACCTATGATAACACTTGTACAGGAACAGATTCAGTACGCGTTTGGATTCCAGCAACACCACCAACAGCTCCGTTTACAACCGACTCCGTTTGTTTAGGCGAACAGATCTTTTTGACATCGCCGTTTATAAATCCAACCTACACATACCAATGGTTCTTGTCCGACACGATAGTTCCAAACGCATCGTCTGAGATTTATAGCCCATGGGCAGGTGTGCCTAACGAGCAGTTTATTTATTCTATTGAAATTACTGAGCCGGTATGTGGATTCACTTCTTCAACGGAATTTGGAGTTACCTCACTTCCTTGTGATGTGTTCTTGCCGAATATTGTATTGTTGAACGGAACAACGGATAATCAAACTTTGAACTTTGGAGAAGCCTTGTTCTATTACGCTAACGCGAGTGTCGAAGTGTTTAACAGATGGGGCGATTTGGTTTATGAGAGTACCGATTACAAAAACGACTGGTCTCCGAACGACTTGTCTGATGGCGTTTTTTATTATGTGCTCAAGGTTACTAGCCCTACAGGTAAAGTGGAAGATTACCCAGGTTATTTCCACTTAATGAGAAATTAATCATTCAATATATTTGAAATAAGGGGCGATCTTCGCCCCTTATTTATTTGTAGCCATGACCCTTCAAGAAAATTTAGCATATCTCGGAAATCTCGCAACACTCCTGAAAATAGGGCGGGACGAAGATTGGGCGCGCTTTCAAAAACAATTGAAAGAACAACCGGTTAATGCGCGAATAAAGGAAGGACTCACTTGGTTCCCCTTGAAGATTGTCGAAGATGGATTCGGATTCGGTTCGTATCCGTTTTTAGTGGTTGAAAAAACCAACGGTCCTGCGAAGCATTCGTTTCAATCTGGACAACCCGTTGAATTGTTCTCAAATCATGAAAACCATCATGGTGAATCAATCAAAGG
The DNA here is from genome assembly GCA_044354975.1 of Flavobacteriales bacterium. Taxonomy (GTDB): domain Bacteria; phylum Bacteroidota; class Bacteroidia; order Flavobacteriales_D; family Sanyastnellaceae; genus CAIZGX01. The sequence goes on along the minus strand of JBIKZA010000020.1, from coordinate 15,123 downwards.
AACAATCGCTTTCGTGGATCATTTGCGAATGAAAATTCAATTCAGAGTCGATGAATTACCCGATTGGACAGACGATGGTAAAATTGGATTGAATGTATCCTTCGATGAAAAGTCATACAAGGAAATGTTCGTCGCTTTGAACAATGTCATCAACGCGAAGAACAATCGCTTAGCTGAAATTCGTGATGCGATTACTTCGGAAGAGAAACGACTTTCAGAAATTGAATATTCCGGTTCACACGGGAACTTGAATGATTCTCAGAATGAAGCCGCGCGAGGTGTCGTGAATGATTTGGTTGTGAGCGTTGTTCACGGTCCTCCAGGCACTGGAAAAACAACCACGCTCATTCATGCCATGCAGGAGTTAGCAAGGTTGAAAAAGAAAGTCTTGTGCTGTGCTCCGAGCAATGCGGCAGTTGATCATTTGGTGGAAGGTTTAGGGGAGAAGGGAATTAGAGTTTTGCGTTTGGGGAATCCGGCGAAAGTGCATTCCAAAGCAAATGCATTTACGGTTGATGTGAAGTTGGTGGAAGACAAAGACTATTCTCGCGTGCGTGAATGGAAAAGAAGAGCGAAAGAATTGCGCTCGTTGGGAAGCAAATACAAACGTTCGTTTGGAAGAGAAGAAGCAGAGCAGCGCAAATTAATTTTCAAGGAAGCAAAAGAAATGATGCGCGAAGCGCGCGAGACGGAATTGTTTTTATTGGACAGACTCATTGATCAAGCCGATGTGATTTGTACTACGCTCGTAGGATCTGCGAATGATATGCTTCGCGATCGCGTGTTTGATGTTGTTGTGATCGACGAAGCAGGGCAGGCGCTGGAGCCAGCCTGTTGGATTCCCATCGCGAAGGGAAATAAAATTGTTTTAGCGGGAGACCACTTGCAACTTCCTCCAACTATTTTTTCGAATGATGCAGCCCAGAAGGGCTTAGCAATTTCGCTCATGGAAAGAACTGCACGTATTGAAAAAGGCGTGCATTTTCTGAATGTGCAATACCGCATGAACGAAAAGATTGCGGCGTTCAGCAACAAGTATTTCTATGAAGGAAAACTCACGGCAGATAAATCCGTTGCGCGTCGTATGTTGGAAGGAGATTTGAATCCGATTCAATTCATTGATACTGCTGGAACGGGATACAATGAAGAAGCAGGAGCAGAGGGCCATTCGCGCATGAACAAAGGCGAAGCTGAATTGGCCATGAAAATGTATTCCATGTTGAAGGAACAAACGCTACAGTTTTTTTCATGTGCCTTAATTTCACCGTATCGCGCGCAGATTGAATTGTTGGAACGTGTATTCAAGGAAGAGGAGGTGACGATTAATACGGTAGATTCGTATCAAGGACAGGAAGCAGATGTGGTTATTATTTCTTTGGTGCGAAGCAATGACGAGAATGAAATTGGATTCTTGAAAGACTACCGAAGGATGAATGTTGCGCTTACTCGCGCAAGGAAGAAGTTGATTGTGATTGGAGATAGCGCAACAATAGGCGGAGATTCATTTTATCAAGAAATGCTTCAGTTTTTTGAAGTCCAAGAGTCCTATGAAAGTGCTTGGATTTACATGGGCTAGTTTTCAAAAAATATCTTATTTTCACCTTATGAAAAAATCGAATTTCCTTTTTGCTGTTTTAATGATGATGGTCTTAGTGTCTTGCGATCGATGCAAGGACGATCCACATTCAATGGATGTTCCAACAGTTTACATAAAGATTGTCACTGACCCAACACAAGAGCGATTGAATAATTTGGGAGTTCCATCAACAGTGCCTGCGGGACACGCAGCGTTAAGTCCGTTGTTTCAAAAAATTTCTGCACATTATATTGAATTCACGCCGAACATGTATACCGCTTTAGGTGGGGGTGAGGTTGTTTATCACGCCGATGAAACCATGGCAGGCGGAGCGAATGCGATTGATTTCGCTCTTGCTAGAATTGCAGCGCCGGGAGAAATTTTTGTAGCGGTTCCCATTAGTTCATTTACCCCGGGTACTTACGAATATGTTCGTGCTTCGTTGTTGTATCAGAATTTCGATGTGAACTTGTTGGCGAATGGATTCGATTTAACGGGACGTGTTTCGAGTTTTGTTGGGTTCAATACGTACATCACAAACTATGTAATAAACACCCAAACGGTAGCCGTGAATAACGATGTATTGCAAGGCTATTGGGGTTTCGAGACGAGCGTTTTAGGAACTCCTTATGTTACTTCAGGACAAGCGCCTCCGGGAGCAACCACAGTTCCGAATCCGATATTTGCAACCTCTCCCATTCCTCAAGGAAGTTGTGTAGTAACAGGAGGTTTTTCTTCTCCATTGGTTATTACAGGAAACGAGACAGAAGATATTTATGTAACGCTTTCCTTGTCTACCAACAAAAGCTTTGAATGGATAGACACCAATTCAGATGGAAAGTGGGAACCGGGCGCAGGTGAATCGGTTGTTGATATGGGATTACGCGGATTGATTCCGAGTTGGAATTAATTTGAATTCTGCTTCTTCCGAAACGGCAACAACACTAAGAAAAACATCAGCGCGCCCAAGCACTCGAGCGTAATTAAATAATACGGATAAGGCCCGAAGAAATCCATGGCGCTTCCGCCATCGGGCTTGTGCATGAGGTATCCGTAATTACTGCCGATGATTTTATTGACTGAAAAGGCTAGCGCGAAATAAACCTGTGAAGCAAGAACCACACGCAGCCAAGAGCCTTTTTCCGGATACAATTTCATTCCGAAAACTAAAAAGGATGTAGCTATAATTAATCCCGCATGTCCAATGAAAAATGAGACATAAGGCACTTCCGGAAACACGCCCATGAAGTCTGGAGTGATGAGTCCATTCATCGTCCCTGTCATTACCCAACACCACGCAATTTCAGCCATGCCTCTGCGCTTGAGTAATAAAGCCAATGCGGTTAAGATATTCGCGAGGTTGCAAAGCTCTAAGGGTAAATCGTGTTGAAGTTCCCAAAGGCCTGTTTGATAGCGATAGGTCTGATAAACGACCATATTCGTTAATAAGAGTATCCCAAAAAACCAGCGCAGTATTTCGCGCGCTTGGACGTTTTTCCTTCCAACCCAAATAAAAAAAAGTGAGAGGAAAATCGTTAAGCCAATAATAAAAAAGTGCTCGTTGGTGAACAGTTGGAATTTCATGATGATCGGTATTTTTCTGTTTCGCTTTCTAACATAGATCTGTAACTCATGTAGCGCGATTCTGCAATCTCTCCTTCACTCAATGCCTCTAACACAGCGCACTTCGGTTCGTTAATGTGCTTGCAATTGTTGAACTTGCATGCAGGTAATAATTCCAAAAACTCAGGGAAATAATTTCCCAACAATTCCTCTTCGAAATTCACTAAGCCAAATCCTTTGATACCCGGAGTGTCAATTAAAAACGAAGTGTCACTCAGAGGAAATATTTCAGCAAACGTTGTCGTGTGCTGTCCTTTCCCGCTCCAGTCGCTGATTTCACCAATGCGAATGTCTTCGTTGTTTGAAATTTTTCCAACCAAAGATGATTTTCCAACTCCGCTGTGCCCCGAAAATAAAAATGTTCCTGTTTCAATTAACTTCTTCAATTCATCCAAACCTTGACCCGTTTCAATACTCGTAAACAGTAACTCGTATCCAATGCCTTTGTATATCGAAGCCAAGTCAATGGCTTTCTCTTTTTCTTCTTCTGTGTAGATATCCCACTTGTGAAAAATCAAAGTAACGGGAATGCGATAGGCTTCTGCGGTGACTAAAAAACGGTCGATAAATCCAGGCGTGGTTTGAGGACGGTCAATGGTAATAAGTAAAAATGCACGCGTGATATTTGCTGCAATGATCTGCGCTTCTTTCGAAAGGTTGACCGATTTACGAATGATGTAATTGGCGCGGTCGTGAATGCGGTTAATACTTCCATTGCCGTCACTATCCATTTCAACATCTACGTAATCTCCGGCGGCAATAGGGTTTGTAGTACGCAGGCCTTGCAGTCTAATTTTTCCGCGAAGCGAACAGACCACAATCTTCCCGTCGATTAAAACGTCGTAAGATTTTCCTGTTGTTTTGAATACCAATCCTTTTTTCACTTGTCTAAGGTAATACCTTTCTATATTTGCGCCGTTCTCATAGGGGTGCCATTCGAAAAAAAATGGCTGAGATTAGACCCTTCTTGTTTCAGAACAAGAGGAACCTGGGCGGGTAATGCCGCCAAGGAAAAGATGAACAACGTGCACCATAACCCCTGTCGTGCGCACAAAGTAAAATACATGTTTAAGAAAATTGTTTTTATCAGCATCGCCCTTTTTGTTGCGCCAAGTGTATTTGCACAAGAAAAAAAAGACACGACAATAGTTCCAACTTTTGTTTTAGATCCTGTGAGTATTCGCGACGTTTGGTCGGCGAATAGTACGGCCCCATATGCGGTAACGAATCTTCTTCCAAAAGATATCGAGAAAATCAATACAGGAGTTGACCTTCCTTTGTTGTTGCGTTTTACGCCTTCGTTAACTGTGACTTCCGACGCTGGAAATGGGATTGGTTATACCGGCCTTTGGATACGCGGAAGTGATCCCACGCGCGTGAACGTTTCCATAAACGGAGTGCCGTTGAACGACCCCGAGAGTCAGCAAGTGTTCTGGGTGAACACACCCGACTTAGCCTCTTCCAGTTCGAACATTCAAATTCAACGAGGAATAGGAACTTCGGCGAACGGAACAGGATCTTTCGGTGGAAGCATTCACTTAGATACTGACACAGATTTAGAACGAAATTTTGTTCGAATTAATACGGGTGGAGGTTCATTCGGAAGTAATAAACTTATGGTTGAAATAGGGAATAGAAGGAGCCCTAAGTTCGAATACAATCTGCGTGTAAGTCGCATTGAATCGAACGGATACATCGATCGAGCTAAAACAAGTTTATTCTCTTATTTCACCAAAGGGAAATGGAGATTTTCACAAGAAGAAAATCGTAAAAGTGAATTGACATTTTTTGTTTTTGGTGGAAAGGAAAACACTTATCAGGCTTGGAATGGAACTCCTTATGAAAAACTATACGGTACCACATCCGATATACTTTCGTTTGCAAGTCGCAACGGTGCATCGCAAGCTGATATCGATAATTTATTGAATTCGGGAAGGACGTATAATGCTTATCTCTACGAAAACGAAATTGATAATTACAGACAAGATCATGCGCAGGCACATTATTTTTCTTCAAAGAAAAAGAATGGCGCAATGCATGAATTCAGAGCTGCTTTGCACTTCACACATGGAGAAGGGTATTTCGAACAGTTCAAAACAGATCAGGATGTTGCGAACTACAACATGCTTCCCCAAATTGTAAATGGAGATACGCTTTCGCTCACCAACTTGGTAAGAAGAAGATGGTTGAACAATAACTTTTTCGGGGCGACAAGTTCGTATGTGATTAGAAAGAGGAAATTAACGAGCACTTCAGGAGTAGGTGTGAATCATTACAGTGGTCAACATTATGGAAGAGTCATTGCTACTGGAACGCCACTAATTTTTGTTCTCGATTATCAATATTATTATGGGCAATCAGACAAATACGACGCGAATGCTTTTACGAAAATAGAGTGGGCTGTTATGCCAAGGAAGTTAATTGTCAATGCTGATTTACAAGCGAGGTATGTTTCTTACAAAACCAAGGGAACGGACAACGATCAAAGGGAATATGATATTGATATGACCACCAATTTTTTAAATCCAAAAATTGGCCTGCGTTATTTTGCTGGAAAGTTTGTTTCGGTTTACGCTTCAGTTGCGCATTCGGGGAAGGAGCCTAATAGAAATGATTTTGTTGATGCTCCTTTTGGGCAAATTCCACAGAACGAATACATGACCGACTTTGAAGCCGGACTTCATTTCAAGGATGACTACAATTCTACAATCGATGTAAATGTATATTACATGAACTACAACAATCAGTTGGTGCTTACAGGCGCTTTGAACGATGTTGGAGCGCCGTTGAGAACGAATGTGGCTCAGTCATACAGAAGAGGAATTGAATTAAGTTCTTCGGCTTATTTCAAGCAAAGATTAAGGGTAGGGGCTAATCTAACGTTGAGTGAGAATAAGATTGTTGATTTTCAAGAGCGCATTTTCAACTACGATACGTATGCTGAAGAAGTGATTGCGCGCGGAAGGACCAACATCGCTTTCAGTCCGAATGTTGTTGCTGGATTAACTGCCGAATATCAAGTGTTTCCTCACGGATGGCGCATGACCATGAAACCGGTTAGAAAACAATTGTATCTCTTGTTCAACGAAAAGTTTGTTGGGAAACAACACTTAGATAATACAGGAAGCAGCACTGCTGTGATTACCGCTTTTGCGGTTTCAGATTTCGGTATTCAGTGGGATTCGAAATACGGTCCGAAGCCTTCAGTGAAGATAACTTTTTGGGCGAATAATGTTTTGAATCGAATGTATGCGAGTAACGGATATGCGTATTCATACATTTACAGTAACACGGTTACCGAGCGTTTTTATTATCCGCAAGCGGGAAGAAACTACATGTTAAATTTCTCGTTCGAAATAAATTAAAGAATCGTTACCGAAGATTTTTCCCCGTCCATATTTACGGTCACATGTTCTTTCAAGGTCGTCGATAATTTCAATCCAACAAAATCTGCTTTGATTGGAAATCGACGGTGCTTTCTTTCAACCAATACCGCTGTTGTTAATCGATGAATTTCTTTCGAAACAAGAAATGATGCTGCATGCATGAGTGTTTGTCCTGAGTTGAATACATCGTCGATAAGCACAACACATTTATTCTTGAGTGAAATAGAATTGGAAAGTTGAACACTTCCGATTGGATTTTCTTTCGAAAGTTGAATGCTGCTGAGTTCGCATGGAATAGTAACAATTTCTTTCACCAATTCGAATAGTCTTTTGGAAACTGCAGCGCCGTTGTCTTCAATACCAATGAAAACAATGTTTTTTTCGTTGTAATGACGTTCAGCTATTTCATACGCCATACGGATGAGCTTTTGCTCAATTTCTTCTGCGTTGAGTAATTCGGAATTCTGCATGCCCAAAATTACACTTTTTTAGGGTGAATTTTCTCATTTCTAATTTTAGTGCGATCAGAATAGATACATTCGTAAAAAAATACGATTATGTCAGGTTACATTTTATTAGCATTTATAGCATTGCTTATTTTTTCAGGATTGAAAACAGTGCAACAAGGAAACGTTGCGGTGGTCACGGTTTTCGGGAAATATAGAAGAGTAATTCGTCCCGGATTGAATTTATTGATTCCTTTTATTGAAACAATCTTCAAGCGCATTTCAACGCAAAATCGCTCTGTGGAATTGGAGTTTCAGGCGGTTACTATTGACCAAGCAAATGTGTACTTTAAAAGTATGTTGTTGTTTTCAGTTCAGAGCGACAATGAGGACTGTGTAAAGAATGTGGCGTTCAAGTTTATAGATGAAAAGAGCTTGATGCAAGCGCTTATTCGCACGATTGAAGGAAATATTCGTGCGTTTGTAGCCACAAAGAAGCAAGCTGAAGTATTATCACTTCGCAATGAAATCATTGATCATGTAAAAGAACAGATAGATAATGTTATTGAAGAGTGGGGATATCATTTGCACGACTTACAAATAAATGATATCACCTTCGATGAGGCGGTTATGCGCTCTATGAGTCAGGTTGTGGCTTCTAGCAATTTAAAGGCTGCTGCCGAGAACGAAGGTCAAGCATTGTTAATTACAAAGACGAAAGCTGCTGAGGCAGATGGAAATGCGATTAAGATTGCTGCACAAGCGGAAAGAGAAGCAGCTCAGTTGAGAGGTCAAGGGGTGGCGTTGTTCAGAGAAGAGGTGGCTAAGGGTATGCAGAACGCGGCTAGAGAGATGCAGCAGGCAAACCTTGATACGTCTATGATCATGTTTTCCATGTGGACCGAAGCCATTAAGAACTTTGCGGAATACGGAAAAGGAAATGTCTTATTCTTAGACGGCTCGCCAGATGGAATGCAGAAGGTTATGAAGCAAATGATGGGAATGGATACGCTTCTCGATACTTCGAAAAAAGTAGACTAGTTCAGAAAGGATATTCTATTTTAAATAATAGGATAATAAAAAATAAATGGAGTGTTTATTTCTTTTTGGATTCCAATAGCAACATTCCGCTTAAAGCGAAAAGAATGATGGAGAAGAGAAGGTGCAGGGGTTGCAAAACTCTAGGCACCCCCAAGTAAGCCATTCCAATTCCGAAAAGTATTTCAAATCCCAGAACGACAAACAAGTATTTGAATTTTCTTGGTTGAATTTCCAATCTTCGGTATTGAAAATACATCATGGTTGCCAAAATAACAATTAAGATGGAAAAGCTTCGGTGTATTTTAAATCCGACAGGTAAATTCTCTATAAGTATGTTTCTACCTATTCCATTTTCTAAAAGTAAATCTACCGACTCTCTTACCTGTGTTCCAAGTAATAGTTGAACGAGGTGAATGATAAAGAAAAACGAAAGTGCTTTGCGAAGAACAGGAGGAATTGTGTAGTTTTCTTTTTCGTTGGTTCGACGAATCAGAAAAAGCAAACTCAATAAAATTCCTAATGATCCAACCATGTGCAACGTAATGGTTGACGTGTTTAAATTTTTATCGACTACCATTTTTCCCAACCATGCTTCGAAGAGAATCATCACAATAGCGAATACTGAGTATACAACGGGCCAGTAATCATTTGATTTTTTGTAATACAACATAGCCAAAAATGTCATAACCAAAATGGGCAACCCAAGCAGTGCAGTTAGCAGACGATTGATGTACTCGGTCCAAGTATGAAACGAATTGAATTCAGCATATTGATGCTTGGGATAAACTTTTAAGGCAGCCTCATTTTCGGAATTACTTTTCCAGAAATCCGAAGTGTATTGAAAATCACTATTTGTAATCCAAAGCGTATCGTTATAAATAACCATTTGTCCTTTGGAATACGTTCGGCCCTCCTGCAATTGAACTGTTTCAATATCGGTAGGAGGAATGTAATATCCAAAACACTTTGGCCAATCGGGACAGCCCATTCCGCTTCCGGTTATGCGGACGAAACTTCCAGCAATAATGATTAGAAACATGCAGACTACGCCAATTTTACCTGCCGTATTGAGTCTTTTTTTTGTTTGTTGAAGGGTTGACATTAAGAAGCTTTGTGCGAAATTATTTCAGCCTTCACAACGTGGTATTGACCGTCAACAATGGTGTTTACGATATTCGTCATGTCGGATTCTTTCACCAAATTCGGATCGAATTCAACCTTCACAATATTTACATCACGGTCTTCAGCGAAGTCTAACGATGTTGTTACAACTCCGTTTAAATTCTGAAGTTCTTTTTGAATTTTACCGCCGCAACCTGCTACGCATGTCATTCCACTGATGGAAAGAACTGCTTCCGTTTTGTTCGTTCCGTCTACAACCGTATTTGTTGTGGCTGCTGGCGTAGCTTCTGCATTAGGGGTAGCATTTCCACACGCGAAGAATGTTAAAGCAAGAAAGAGATACAATAGGTTTTTCATAGTGCGAAGATTAATTATTAAAGTGATTTTCTAATTAAGTTTAATGCTCCACCTGCTTTGAACCATTCAATTTGTTGGTCGTTGTAGGTGTGGTTTACAAGAATGTTTTCTTTCGAACCATCTTCGTGTGCCAATTCCAAAGCCAATGGTTTTCCAGCTGTGAAATTCACCAAGTCAACGAAATTGATTGTGTCGTTTTCTTGAATTTTATCGTAGTCAGCTTCGTTAGCGAAAGTGAGCGCCAACATACCTTGCTTCTTCAAGTTAGTTTCATGAATACGCGCAAAGCTTTTTACAAGAATAGCTCGAACGCCCAAGTGACGCGGTTGCATAGCAGCGTGCTCACGTGAAGAACCTTCACCGTAGTTATGGTCTCCCACGACAATCGAAGGAACACCAGCTGCCTTGTATGCACGTTGCACCGTTGGCACTTCAGCGTATTCGCCAGTGATTTGATTCTTTACTTTGTTTTGCTCACCGTTGAAAAAGTTGGTTGCTCCAATTAGCGTGTTGTTCGCGATGTTGTCTAAGTGACCACGGAAACGCAACCACTGTCCAGCCATAGAAATATGATCTGTCGTACATTTTCCTTTCGCCTTAATTAAGACACGTGCGTTTTCAATATTTGCCCCGTTCCAATCGGCGAAGGGAGCAAGTAATTGCAAGCGTTCGCTGTCTTCAGCCACTGTAATTTCTACTGCGCTTCCATCTTCAGCGGGTGCTTGGTAACCACCGTCTTTCACCTCGAATCCAAGTGGTGGTAATTCGAATCCAGTTGGAGCATCGAACATCACCTGCTCACCTCTATTGTTCGTTAAAGAATCTGTAAGTGGGTTGAAGGTAAGGTCTCCGGCAATAGCAAGTGCAGTAGTTATTTCCGGAGAAGCAACGAACGCCATTGTGTTTGGATTTCCGTCTTGACGAGCAGAGAAATTACGGTTGAACGAGTGAACGATTGTGTTGCGTTCTTTCTTTTCAGCGCCAGTTCTTGCCCACATGCCAATGCAGGGTCCGCAAGCGTTCGCAAATACTTTTGCACCGATTTTAGAAAACGTTTCAATAAAGCCGTCGCGCTCAATGGTAAAGCGAACCTTCTCTGAACCAGGCGTAATACTGAATTCCGCCTTGGGTACCATTCCTTTCTCTGCCGCTTGTTTCGCTAACGATGCTGCGCGAGAAATATCTTCATAAGAACTGTTGGTGCAAGAACCAATAAGCCCAGCTTCAACTTTAATTGGCCAATCGTTTGCAGCAGCAGCTTCTTTCATTTTAGAGATAGGCGTTGCCAAATCGGGAGTGAAAGGACCGTTGATGTATGGCTCTAATTCATCGAGATTGATTTCAAGAACTTGATCGAAATACATTTCAGGATTTGCATAAACTTCGGCATCACCGGTAAGATGTTCGCGAATGTCGTTGGCAAGATCCGCAACGTCAGGACGTCCAGTAGAACGAAGGTATCTTTCCATACTGTCGTCATAACCAAAGGTTGAAGTGGTTGCTCCAATTTCAGCACCCATGTTACAGATGGTGCCTTTTCCGGTGCATGAAAGTGCTTGCGCACCTTCACCGAAATATTCCACTACGCAGCCTGTTCCACCTTTCACGGTAAGAATTCCAGCTACTTTTAAAATTACATCTTTAGCAGAACACCACCCGCTAAGTTTACCAGTCAATTTAATTCCGATCAATTTAGGAAACTTTAATTCCCAAGCCATGCCCGCCATAACGTCCATGGCATCTGCACCACCAACACCAATAGCGATCATTCCTAATCCGCCAGCATTCACGGTATGCGAGTCAGTTCCAATCATTAATCCACCTGGAAATGCATAGTTCTCAAGCACTACTTGGTGAATGATACCTGCGCCTGGTTTCCAGAACCCAATTCCATATTTGTTTGAAATGGTCGAAAGGAAATTGAATACTTCGTTATTTTTTATCAAAGAATCTGTCAAGTCAGTTGTAGAACCCACGCGGGCTTGAATCAAATGGTCGCAGTGAACGGTAGAAGGCACAGCTACCTTTTTTCTTCCGGCTTGCATGAATTGTAACAAGGCCATTTGAGCAGTAGCGTCTTGCATTGCAACACGGTCTGGAGCGAAATCTACATATGAGCCTCCGCGCTCGAAAGCCACGTCAGTTGTACCATTCCAAAGGTGAGAGTATAATATTTTTTCAGTTAGTGTTAGTGGTTTACCAACTACATTTCTTGCTTTCTCCACACGTTCTGCCAGTCTGTTGTAGTGGCTTTTGATCATGTCTAGGTCGAATACTTCACTCATTTTTTGTAGATTTTTACTCTGCAAAAATAGTTATGAATCGAGGGAATTACAACCCTACTTTTGTTTTATGCTTCGAGTTTTATCGACATCTTTCAACGAAAATCTCAGAACCGCTGTTGGTTCGGTCAGAAGCCAGAAGCTTCGCGCAGCCTTAACGGTGTCAATTATTGCTATTGGCATCACTGCTTTGGTTGGAATGATTACCGCTGTGAAGTGCATAGAGCGCAAGCTGAGTGAAGAATTTTCTCGTCTTGGGTCGAATACGTTTTCGATTCGATCGGGAAACAACACCCGACAAGGAATGCGAAGAGGTCAGAGCAGTAAGAATGTCGAAGTTATTTCCTACGATCAGGCCAAGAAGTTTCAAGAGTTGTTCAAAGAAGACGCAATTGTTTCCCTAAGTGTCTTCGCTACTGCAACTTCTACTGTTTCTAGGAATGGATTAAAGACCAATCCGAATGTGTCTGTCTTGGGTTGCGACGCGAATTATTTCGAATTGTCTTCATACGTGCTAAGCGACGGGCGTAATTTTTCTTCATTCGAGTTGAAGGATGGCGCTAATGTTATGGTTTGTGGCGCTGACATTGCGAAGGAGTTATTCAAAGGTGGTGTTTCACCTATTGGGCAAACAGTAGATGTAAGTGGAAGGTCCTATACCATAGTTGGGGCTTTGAAAGAAAAAGGAAATACGTTCGGATTTGCAGGTGATAATCAGTGTTTGATTCCGTTGACCAATGTTCGCAAGACCTTTGGTGATGAGAATTCGGAATATCAGATTAGCATTGCAGTGAAAACAGCTGCCCAATTGGAGGCGGCGACAGAACTAGCTGTTGAAGCTATGCGTGTAGCTCGAACCGACGGTCCGGGCGAGGAGAATTCATTTGAAGTGAGCATGAGTAATGGACTTGTGGAGAAGCTCATGGGTTTAATTTCAGGAATTACGTTAGGAGGTATTTGCATTGGAATCATTACGCTCATTAGCGCGGGAATTGGTCTTATGAATATCATGCTCGTTTCTGTTACAGAGAGAACGCGTGAGATTGGTGTTCGCAAATCTATTGGGGCTAGCGCGAAGATTATTCAGCAACAGTTTTTAATTGAGGCTGTAGTCATTGGACAGATAGGCGGAATAATTGGAATTGTTTTAGGTGTGCTTGTGGGCAACATTGTTTCATTGGTCATTGGAGTCGGCTTTACCATTCCGTGGCTTTGGTTGCTCTTGGGAGCAACGATTTCCTTTATCGTTTCAGTGGCTTCCGGATATTATCCGGCCAAGAAGGCATCTAAGCTTGATCCGATAGAAGCACTTCGATACGAATAAAAAAAAGGCCACCCGAAGGTGGCCTTTTCATTTCAACAAGAAAATATTATTTCTTAACTGAAAGTGTTTTAGTGAACATTCTAGCTCCACCAATTACAAGTGAAACTTCGTAGTTTCCAGCATTCAAGGCAGCAACGTTTAATTCGAAGTTGTTCATACCTGGAGTGTATTTACCTAAGTTTTTGAACTCGATTAATTTCCCTGTGATGTCACGGACTTCGTAAGCAACGTTTGCAGCTGATGTTAACTCGAAATTAACTCGAGTTGAAGTAACAGCTGGGTTTGGAGCGAATTGGAAGAAGGTTAGATTGTCAGAGTTGATCTCATCAACAGTAACACGCTCAGAAAGAATTAAGCGAACAGCTGGAGAGAAGCTTTGACTTCCGAACCATACGAAAGAACCGTCACCAGCCATTTCGTAAACAGCTGTTGAATTATCTGTGTCACTGTTGTCTTCAGCAGCAACAGTTAGTTCCAATGCACTTGTGTTTTCGTTCAACACACCGTTGAAGTAAACTGTATTAGCAAGTAGATCTACTGGTGCATCGAATGGGAAATATTGATAGCCGTTGTCGATCCATCCTGCATTTAGCTGGTAGTCTTGAGAAGCAAGAACAGCAGCGTCATTAGGACTTCCTTCGAACAATACAGCAGTGTAATCAACATCAGCATCAGACGTTGGTCCGAAAACTACCGTTAAACCGTGCGCCATTGAACCATCATTTGGACAAGTAAAGAATGCACCGTATCCAGTTGGATCGAATTCACCTGGGCTAGAATCGCTAGCACGTGGAGTTAATTCAATGTCCAAGTTAGCTTCGTCTTCATGACCGTATTCATCTGTCGAGTACACAATGATTTTATCCATGGTGTTGTTAGCAGAAGTCTCATCTGTTGCACCTAAGCTAAGAATGCTTGCGCGAACAGTATATGTTCCAACGGCACTTGGCTCCCAGCCAGTTTGAATGTACAATGTGTCGTTCAAGAAAGAAGGACACTCAGACGTGTTGCCGAATGCTTCCATAGTGAACGGGCTAGAAACAGCGTTTCCAACTACAGCACCAGTACCATCTAAAATGTCAATATTTATTGATGTATTAGTTTGGTCAGCGCTTCCGTTGTTGCGGTATATAACACCAGCAAGCAATCCACCGTCAGCAGAGAAAGTACGTTGCTCGAAAGGAGTAACACGATATTCCCAAATGCCGAAAACATCTCCGTTAGTCACTTGAAGAATTTCAAGGTCGTTTACACTCGAGTTGTCGAAAATCTCGATATCATCGATTCCCCAGAAGTAGTGGCTATATCCAGCAGCAGCAGCTGTGTTATAACCCCAACGAACCAATACGCTCGATTGTCCTGCAGCTGCGCAAGAAATGTCAACACGAGTGTTTAGTGGGTTAGCAGAAAGCGAGTTTGCACTTGGCGTGAAGCTACCGTTAGCAGGGAAAACAACCCAGTTATTTCCTCCGTCTGTAGAAACCTCTAACGTCAAAGGAGACGCTGGGAAGCAGCAATAACGGAAGTACTGAGACCATTCAACAATAACAGAAGTCATGGCGCTACAATCGATAGTTGGAGTTGACATACTTCCACTAACATCTTCAACACCGTTTGAAACTGGCGTGTTGTATAAATCGCAATCGAAAATCGCCCAACCGTTAGCTGCAGTTGGTGAAGCTAGCGCTGGAAGTGCAGAAGAGAATTCCCCAGCAGGAGAACTAGCGTTAGCAATCATCCAGATTGTTCCAGCTGGGCTGCTGTCTTCGTGAGTCATGTCGCCGAAACCTGTAGAGAAGTTTTGGCTGTAAACAACAACACGATCAGTTGAGTTTGTTGGAGTAGCAGTGCTTGCATGAGCAGAACGTTCCAATTCAGTGTTTGAAGGAGCTTTTGGAGCAGCTTTAATGTCTGTCACTGGCGTTACTTGCGCCGATGCAGAAATAGCTAAACCTATAGCACCGCA